>JAJPYU010000088.1 GCA_021204765.1 Clostridiales bacterium | reverse complement strand
GACCCAGGAAGAATTCACCAGCCTCAAGACAAAGTTATTAAAGGATCTTTGATTCCATTTAATTTTGTATATTAAACAACAGGGAGGTTTTATTATGGCACCAGCTAAATGTACGAAATGCGGCGCATCAGAGTTTATTGAACAGAACGGAATGTATATCTGTCAGTATTGCGGCGCTCAGTATCCGATTGAAACGAACGAGACAGTAAATCCTGTGCCCGCTGCTAACACAACAAGCCAGGCCAACAATGGGCAGGATGTCAATGTACACGTCCATATGGATTACAGTAATGTAGTCCTGAAATCAGAAAAGAAGTGGGGCGTCACCCTGGCGCTTTGCATTTTCCTTGGATATCTGGGAATCCATCGTTTTTACGCCGGGAAAATAGGAACGGGAATCCTCTGGCTCATCACGGCAGGAATATTTGGTATCGGATGGATTGTCGATATTATCGTGATCCTTGTCGGAGGATTTAAGGATAAGAGCGGTTTGCCTATAAAAAGGCGTTAAGCGGGACAATTTGCATTAGCACGATATTAACATTATTAATTCTTTTTTAAGACGGGGAGATTTAAGATGAAGGTGAAAAAGATTTTAGTTATTTTATTAGCCGGCTCTGTTGTGTTTTCCTGCATTGCATGTGGAAGCACCACAGATGATACGGAGGAAGTGGCTGTTCAGGAGCCTGTTGAGGACGAAGTTGAAGAGGTAGTGGAAGAGGAGGATGAGTCAGAGGATGACTCTGAGACATTGGATCCGATAATCGCAGAAATGCAGTCTGATCTGAATGCTCTTATCGATGAGGTTACAACAGAATTAGACTCTGTATACTCATCGACTGCCACATACGATGACTACGTTGAAAACACTCAGTTACTTACGGATTGGTATGATGATACTGCTGATAAGTTTTCTGAATATTTTGAGCAGGTAGAATCCGAATCGGTTGATTATTTTAAGAATGCCGTGGAAGATGTGGATAAAAATGACTTTGAAGAGGTTATAGGTATCACGGATACATATTTCGACAATGTTGTAGCAGTATTGCCAGACCAATATTTTGAAGCAGTTGCCAGTGGACTTACCGATGATATATATGAATATTATGACGCTGGGATCCTGGAAGATGCTTTTGATACTGTCTCATATGATGAATGGTCAGCACAATCCTCCGATTTTTACACCAATTGGTCTGATGCTTATTCCACTTTATATGAAATATTCTCGACAGCATACTCGGATCTTTATGATATTTATTCCGGAATGTATAGTGCATTTTTTAATGACAACTTTGATATCGACTCAATCATGGAAGATATTGCAGCTGAAAAAGAGGCTGAGGCCGCTGAAGATGAGTCTGAAGCAGAAGAAAATACTGATGGTGGAATTGAGGCTACCACAGGGGCTGATACAGATACAGCATCTGATACGGAGACAGAATCCGGTTCAGAGAGTGATAAAACTCTCGTTGACGGAATGCATCCGGAGTTCAAGGATTTTATGGATAGTTATGAGCAGTTTATGGATGACTATGTCACTTTCATGAACAAATATAATAGTTCGTCCGATGTGAGCAGCATGTTAAATGATTATCTGGATTACATGCAGTCCTACTCAGACTTGATGGAAAAGTTTGACAGTATCAATCAGGATGATCTGAATAGTGCCGAGCTTAAATATTATTCTGAGGTCAACCTGCGGGTGGCGCAGAAATTATCGGAAATCAGTTATTAGAGATTTACAAGAACATAACAGTCCTGATGAGGCCTGACTGGCAGAATTTGCCGGTCAGGTCTATTTTTATCTGCAGTGTGGCATCTCGGGCTGCCATTTTAGCTGACTATTCCAATCCGAATAAATCCGGAAAATAATCCCTGTATCTCTCCAGCTGGTATTCCAGCATCTCCTGTATGTCCGCCGTCTCTTTCCGAAGCTCCCGGCGGATTCCGGCGTAGTCCAGCGCAATATTTGAACCCAGCACCATAGCCTGCCCCTCAAGGCTCCCGGCGAAAGGCTGAGGAGTCATCTTTGCCATCTTCTCCTGAAGGGTCATTTCCGGGAGAAATATGTTCGTCAGGGAAAAAAGCGCTGCCCCGTAGTCAAAGAGGGGTGCCTCCCTGAATCCCTCAGGCGTCCGTATCACTGCCAGATTATGAAAATGCCTGTCCACATTAAAGGTCAGCATGTCGAAATTCAGGGTAGTCTGCAGGTAATCCCGCACGTCCAGACCTGTGTAATCATTTATAAAACCAAGAACAAAGCTAATGCGGTCCTCTACCGAATCAAGTTCCCTTATTTTATTCTTCAAACTTCCGCCACCGGCGAAATCGTACAGGCGTTGAAAAGTCACAACATTCTCTCCGTCCGATAAAAAAGATTTGCTCCTGCTGCCGCCGATGCCATTTATCGTGCATTCTTCATAGGAGACATAATCCTTTACACTGGAATGTGCCAGGATCATCGTGCAGATACGCTCAGCCTTGCCCTCGTATCCGCCTATATTCTGCTTATACCAGCAGCCGTCCTTATAATATTTTCCGGACATGCCGAAGCTGCTGTAGCCAATGTCCTGCCTGTAGAATTCATCTATTTTATAATCAGTCACGGAGCTTTACATCCTCCCATGTAATACTCTCTCCCGGGAATTTTAGCCAGAGGAAATCCTCCCACATGACTCCGTGGGTGATTTTCACTATCTCCCATGGATTGTACTCATCAAGGCCCAGATAATCCAGATATTCCTGAAGCTGACCCGGCCGCCTGGGCATACACCTCTCCTCCAGAAAATGATACATCTGCTCCACCGTGGGATCCTCAAAACCGAAGGGGGCCTTCGCCACCTCATGGTTATAGATAGTGTAAGACACAGATTTCCTGTCAGCGGAAATCACCACGTCCGAGGTCTTTTCATTTTTCCAATAGGTGGTGAAACTGTATTCCTGCATAGTGCGTGCTCTCTTTCCGACATCAGGCTTCATCAGATGCCGGTTGCTGTAATAAGATAACTGTTAGCTCCAATAACATGAATCCATACCGACTGCGGATAACAGGACTCGAACCTGCACTGGTCTCCCACCGGCACCTAAAACCGGCGCGTCTGCCAATTCCGCCATATCCGCTCATACCCGGCTATTATAGCGGAAAATACCAGCTTTTTCAAGCCCTGCCAGGTCGCTTTCGGGTAGTCCGGGTGAGGTAGTCTGCCGCCATCGCAGCTCAGGCGTCTATCACTATATCTGGTAGAATTAAACAAAAATATCACTATATCTTGTGGTTTATCTCCAAAATCTTTAAACAGTTTGTATATTGACAGCCGTAAGCTTTTCCACCATAATTGTGTATTGGAGGCACCATATATGACTGAAGGTATTATTCATTCCATAGAATCCATGGGTCTGGTAGATGGCCCCGGCATAAGGACTGTGGTCTTCATGCAGGGCTGCAGGCTCAGATGTCAGTACTGTCACAATCCGGATATGTGGGCCATGGAGGATAAGACCGCCAGTCGCTTTACCCCAAAGGAGCTGTTGGAAAAACTGATCCGATACAAGGCCTACTATGGAAATGATGGTGGTGTCACTTTCTCCGGCGGGGAGCCCCTCATGCAGGATGAATTTCTTAAAGAGATCCTTCCCATGTGTCAGCAGGAGGGCATAAATACCTGTCTGGACACGGCGGGCTGCGGCCGGTGGGATTACGATGAGATCCTGGATCACACCGACCTGGTACTCTTCGACGTGAAGCACTATACACCGGAGGGATACAGGCTGGTGACCGGGCATTCTCCGGCAGAGGCCGATGCCTTCTTAGAGGCGGCGCAGCGCCACGGCACACCCTTATGGGTACGCCACGTGGTGGTGCCGGGACTGACTGACAGCGAGGAGCATCTGAAGGGTCTGGAAAAGTATTTGCAGGGTATCGCAAACATTAAACGGGTGGAGCTTTTACCCTATCATGTGCTGGGGGTTCCCAAGTACGAGACCATGGGGATCGATTATCCCCTCAAAGGAGTTGAGCCTGTGACGCCGGAGAGCCTGGACGCCTGGAACAGGCGGCTCAACGAGACCTGCTGTTCCGTAAAGCGCTGAATTAAAAGTATTTATATGTAAAGTCTATTATTTTAACAGCTTTTAAAATGACAGAGACTTGCCTAAAAGATAAGAACTAATAAGGAGAAGATTTATGGCCATTGATGTAAATTGCACCGCATGGAGCGGATTTCGTACCGGCGAGTGGCGCCACCTGGTAAATGTAAAGAATTTCATCCAGAAGAATTACACTCCCTATTCCGGAGACGAATCTTTCCTGGCTCCGATTTCAGAAAAGACGCAGAAAGTCTGGGACAAGGCAAGCGAGCTGATCCTGGAGGAGATAAAGAAGGGTATCATCGACGTGGAGACAAACGCCGTCTCCGGCATAGATAATTTTGCCCCGGGCTATATCGATAAGGAGAATGAGGTCATCGTAGGTCTCCAGACCGATGCGCCCTTAAAGCGCATAGTCAATCCTTTCGGCGGCATGAGAAATGCCAGGGATGCCCTCTCCCAGTACGGCTATGAGCTGAATCCCGAGATAGAGCATCATTTCCGTCTCTACAGGAAGTCCCACAACGACGGTGTCTTCGACGCTTACCCGAAGCGCACCCGCCTGGCCAGGACCTGCGGACTTTTGACTGGCCTGCCTGACGCCTACGGCCGGGGCCGCATAGTCGGCGATTACCGCCGCGTCCCCCTATACGGCACCGACTTCCTTATTGAGGAGAAGATGACCGACCTGGATATGGTGGACGGCCCCATGACTGACGAGCGCATCCGCCTCCGTGAGGAAATACAGGAGCAGATAAGGGCACTCAAGGCTATGGCCAGCATGGCCGCCAAGTACGGCTGTGATATCACAAAGCCCGCCGAGAATGCCCGGGAGGCAGTACAAAATCTCTACATGGCTTACCTGGCCGGGATAAAGGAAAATAACGGAGCTGCCACTTCTCTTGGCCGCACCTCCACCTTCCTGGACATTTATATCCAGAGGGATATCGAGCGGGGCATCCTTGACGAGAAGGGCGCCCAGGAGCTCATTGACCAGTTTGTCATAAAGCTGCGCCTGGTGAGACACCTCCGCACTCCGGAGTACAATGAGCTCTTCGGAGGCGACCCCACCTGGGTCACCGAGTCCATCGGAGGCATGGGGGTGGACGGACGGACTCTGGTCACTAAGTCCTCCTTCCGCATCCTTCACACCCTGACGAACCTTGGCACCGCCCCGGAGCCGAACCTGACCGTCCTCTGGAGCAGGAACCTGCCGGAGCCCTTTAAGAGATACTGTGCGAAGATGAGCATAGCCACCGACTCCATCCAGTATGAGAGCGACGAGCTGATGCGCCCCATGTACGGCGATGATTACTGCATAGCCTGCTGTGTCTCGGCCATGGCGGTAGGCAAACAGATTCAGTTCTTCGGAGCCCGAGCGAATCTGGCCAAGAGCCTGCTCTACGCCATAAACGGCGGCGTGGACGAGATAAAGGGCATAAAGGTCATCCCCGACATCGAACCGGATACGGATGAGGTGCTTAATTATTCAAAAGTGCTGGGAAATTATAAGAAGGTTCTGGCCTACGTGGCGGAGCTCTACGTGGACACCATCAATATCATCCACTTCATGCACGACAAATACGCCTATGAGAGCAGTCAGATGGCTCTCCACGACACGCTGGTGGAGCGGCTGGCAGCCTTTGGCGTGGCCGGGCTCTCCATTGCAACGGACTCCCTCTCCGCAATTAAGTTCGCGACGGTGCGCCCCATAAGGAATGAGCAGGGCATAGCCGTTGATTTCGATGTGGAGGGCGATTTCCCCAAATACGGAAATGATGACGACATTGTGGACGACATCGCCGTGGAGCTGGTATCCTACTTCTCCGCGGAATTAAAAAAGCATCCCCTCTACCGGAATGCCATCCACACCCTGTCAGCCCTTACCATCACCAGCAATGTCATGTACGGCAAGAAGACCGGCTCCACCCCTGACGGCAGGAAGGCCGGCGAGCCCTTCGCCCCGGGAGCCAATCCCATGCACGGCCGGGATGAGAGCGGCGCCCTTGCCTCCCTTAATTCCGTGGCAAAGATCCCTTACCGGGCGGTCTGCCAGGACGGCATCTCCAACACCTTCTCTATCGTACCCTCTGCCCTGGGCAGCAGCGAGGATGAGCGGGTGAAGAATCTGGTCTCCGTTCTGGACGGCTACTTCATCCAGGGCGCCCACCATATAAATGTGAATGTCTTAAATCGTGAGCTGTTGGTGGATGCCATGGACCATCCGGATAAATATCCGACTCTGACTATCCGTGTTTCCGGCTATGCAGTGAATTTCAATAAGCTCAGCCGGGAGCACCAGCTGGAAGTTATAAAGAGGACATTCCACGAGACGATGTAGAAAGAGGGAGGCATATCATGGCACAGGGGAATCCCATACCGGGAGAGAAGTATTTACATTTTAAAAACAGGATGTATCAGGTGACTGCGGTGGCATACCACTCGGAGACCATGGAGAAATATGTGGTCTATCAGGCACTGTACGGGGATTTTAAGACTTATATCAGGCCGTATGATATGTTCATCAGTGAGGTGGATCACGAAAAATATCCGGAGGTGAAACAGAAGTACAGGTTTCAGTTGGTGAATTCAGGAGCAGATGAGGCTGTGGGTGCAGAATACCCGTGCCCGCTGATATAGCTGTTATGGTACTGCTGGTTGTAGGTGACGTCCTCTGCAAACCACTCCGGCATGACGAAGGCGTCAGCCTCTTCCTCGTTGGGGAATTCCACCTCGGCCAGGATGAGAGGTGATACGTCCCCCTCGAAGATATCCAGCTCGATAGTGTATTCTCCGTAAGGGATGCAGTAGCGCCTCTTTGAGATATAGATGCCGTCGGCCTTGGGCTTTAAATGCCGGTAAGCCTCTGCAGTGAGGGGCAGGTTGTATTCCTCCCGGCTCATCATGCCGCTGCCTTTGTAGGTCAGGATATAGTCGTCATCCTGTCTGCGGATGCGCACCACGGGATCAGTGCAGAGATAGCCCTGCTCGATCATATGGGAGGGGTAGGCCTCCAGATCCCCAGGCAATTTTTTGATCAAAAATTTTCTCTCGATTTCCATAAAATTTCTCCAAATCAGTCTGTGTATATGTTACAATAAACGCAAATATTATTCAACAACTATATGGAAGGACGAGGTATTTCAATATGAAAAAGATTGCAGTATTAGTCGTTGACGGCGTGGAGGAGGTGGAGTGCCTCACCACAGTGGATTTTATGAGGAGAGCCGGCATTGATGTGACCACGGTCTCCGTGACAGGGAAAAAGGAGATAGCCGGGAGCCACGGCATCACTTTTTGCACCGATGCTCTCTGGGATGAGATGGATTTTGACGGTTTTGACGGAGTGGTATTTCCGGGAGGCCCGGGCACCCATGACCTGGGGGCTGCGAAAGGCACCCGCGCCCTGGCGGAGCAGTTTCTCACGAGCGGAAAGCTCCTGGCGGCCATCTGCGCGGCCCCGGGTATGCTCTCCGAGACAGGTCTTTTAAAAGGGAAGACTGCCACGGGTTATCCCGGCTGTAAGCCTGGGGGAAAAGCGAACTGGACTGAGAACACCACAGAGGTGGACGGGAATCTCATCACCGGCAAGGGCCCCGGCGCAGCCCCCTATTTCGCGCTGGAGATTATCGGATATCTCATGGGTGCGGATGTGAAAGCGGAAATTGCGGCCTCCACCCAGATGCCTTGCAATTAAAACATACCTGTGTTATAATCTCATCTGATTGCGGATGGGGTAATTGCGCCCAATTTTTGCCGCTTTGGAGAGTTTACAAGGAGGATATTTCAAGAGATGAGCGTACAAGTTGAGAACATGGAAGAAAAAAATATGGTGAAGCTTACCATAGAGGTTCCGGCTGAGGAGTTTGAGGCTGCCCTGCAGGATGCTTACATGAAGCAGAAAAATGACTTCAACATCCCCGGATTCAGGAAGGGCAAGGTTCCCAGGAACCTCATAGAGAAGATGTACGGCCCCGGTATCTTTTACGAGGATGCGGCCAATGCCATTATCCCCGAGGCTTACAGCAATGCCGCTGACGAGAGCGGTCAGGACATAGTCTCCAGGCCCATGGTGGACATTGTCCAGATCGAGAAGGGCAAGCCCTTTATTTTCTCCGCCGAGGTGGCCATCCGCCCTGAGGTGAAGCTGGGACAGTATAAGGGTGTCGAGGTGAAGATAGTTGACACCGAGGTCACTGATGAGGATGTCATGGCCGAGATTGACGTGGAGCGTGAGAATAACGCCCGTATCGTGGCCGTGGAGGGCAGGGCCATAGAGAGCGGTGACACGGCAGTCATCGATTATGAGGGCTTCTGTGACGGAGAGCCTTTCGAGGGAGGAAAGAGCGAGAATTATCCCCTGGAGATCGGTTCCGGCAGTTTTATCCCCGGATTTGAGGAGCAGCTGATTGGGAAAAATGTCGGTGATGATTGTGATGTGAATGTCACTTTCCCCGAGGAGTACCACGCACCGGAGCTGGCCGGTAAGCCCGCCATTTTCAAGGTGACCATCCATGAGATCAAGACGAAAGAGATGCCTGAGCTGGATGACGAGTTTGCCCAGGATGTCTCCGAGTTCGATACAGTTGATGAGTACAAGGAGAGCGTGAGGGAGAAGGTCGCCGGACAGAAGGCTGAGGCCGCCCGCCGCACCCAGGAGGAAGAGGCTCTTGATAAGATAGTGGCTGAGGCGGAGATAGATATCCCGGCAGCCATGATCGATACCCAGTGTGAGAATATGATAAACCAGTTTGCCCAGCAGCTGGCCGGGCAGGGACTGTCCCTGGACTACTACATGCAGTACTCCGGTACCACCATGGATGGGCTGCGCGAGCAGGTCCGCCCCGATGCCGAGTCCCAGATCCGCCACGAGCTGGTCCTGGATGCCATAGCCGCGGCTGAGGAGATAGAGATCACTGACGAGGATATAGATGAGGAGATCAAAAAGATGGCGGCCATGTACCAGATGGATGCCGAACAGCTCAAAGGTTATATGGGCGAGGACGAGGAGGAGAATATGAAGCTGGATCTGGCCAGCAGGAAGGCTCTCGACCTTATCGCCGATACCATGGTGCCCACTTCTTCCATAGTCACAGAGGAGCCAGAGGAAACAGAAGGAGAGGACGCCTGACATTTTGAGAATTGTGGGAGTCGTCAGACGGTGTTGAGTGTCTGTGACACTCGTATTAGCACGGACCGGAGCGGAGTGTAGACCGAAGTGCGGAACAATCCGCAGGTATCATACCTTTTGACCTTAGCATCATTATATATTTTAATCGGATAATCAAGGAGGATAACTATGAGTTTAGTACCTTATGTTGTGGAACAGACCAGCAGGGGGGAGCGCAATTACGATATTTTCTCACGTCTTTTAAAGGACAGAATCATTTTCCTGGGTGAGGAGGTAAATGAGACCACCGCCAGCCTGACTGTGGCTCAGCTGCTTTTCCTGGAATCCGAGGATCCCGGGAAAGACATTCAGCTCTACATCAATTCTCCCGGCGGCATGGTGACAGCCGGCATGGCCATCTACGACACCATGCAGTATATCAAATGTGATGTTTCCACCATCTGTATCGGCATGGCGGCCAGCATGGGAGCATTCCTTCTGGCCGGCGGCGCAAAGGGAAAGCGCTATGCCCTGCCCAATTCCGAGATCATGATCCATCAGCCCTCCGGCGGTGCCCAGGGACAGGCTACGGATATCAAGATAGTGGCTGAGAATATTTTGAAGACCAAAGAGCGTTTAAATAAGATCCTGGCCGAGAATACCGGAAAGACCCTGGAGGAGATTGCAGCCGATACCGAGCGTGACAATTTCATGTCCGCCCAGGAGGCAAAAGAGTATGGTATCATCGATGCAGTTATTGTGAACAGAGAATAGGATGGGAGTAAAATGGCTGGAAGAATGAATCAGGATGACAGGATACGCTGCTCATTTTGCGGGAAAACCCAGGATCAGGTGGAGAAGCTGATCTCCGGACCCAACGGCGCTTTTATCTGCGATGAGTGCATAGAGGTCTGCAATGAGATCCTGGAGGACGAGCTCTTTGGCGGCTATAATAGGGAACACTCAGATATCAGGTCCGATATCAATCTTTTAACGCCCCGGGAGATCAATGCTTTCCTGGATGAGTATGTTATCGGACAGGACGAGGCGAAAAAGGTCCTCTCCGTGGCGGTTTATAACCATTATAAGAGGATACTGGCGGGAGATCAGTCCGACGTGGAGCTGCAAAAGAGCAACGTGCTTATGCTGGGCCCCACCGGTTCGGGCAAGACCCTGCTGGCCCAGACTCTT
>JAJPYU010000130.1 GCA_021204765.1 Clostridiales bacterium | reverse complement strand
CAACAGAGCTGGACCTTTTTGCCAGGACATCGGAGGTGCATCTGCTCAGATACTATGAGCCGGAGCCGGGGATATTTCTGGCGGAGAGTCCCAAGGTGATCTGTCGGGCCCTGGATGCCGGGTATGAACCCCTTTCCCTGGTGATCGAGAAGCATCATCTGAGGGGAGATAATGCGCAGGAGATTATGGAGCGCTGCGGCGATGTCCGGGTATATACGGCGGAGTTGGAGGTTTTGTCCCAACTGATCGGTTTTAAGCTGACCAGCGGGATGCTCTGCGCCATGCGCCGGAGGACACTTCCTGATTTAAATACAGTATGTGAGGGCACGTCCCGGATCGCAGTGCTGGAGGATATCACCAATCCCACCAATGTCGGTGCTATTTTCCGCTCGGCCGCCGCTCTTAACATGGACGCGGTGCTTCTGACCCGTGACTGCAGTGATCCGCTGTACAGGAGGGCAATCCGTGTCAGCATGGGCACAGTGTTCCAGATTCCCTGGACATTTTTTGGCAAGAAGACCTCCTGGCCGGAGGACGGCATGGCTTTCCTGCATGAGGCAGGCTTTAAGACAGCGGCCATGGCACTCAGGGATGATTCCATAAGCCCGGATGATACGGGACTTAAAGCAGAGGAAAAGCTGGCCGTTGTCCTGGGTGCCGAGGGCGAAGGCCTGGCAGCTGAGACTATAGCTGACTGCGACTATACCGTGAGAATCCCCATGTCCCACGGTGTGGATTCCCTGAATGTAGCGGCAGCCAGCGCCGTGGCTTTCTGGGAACTGGGGAAGATAAAATGAGTGAAAAGGACGATGGAAGTATAGGAGATTGATGATGAGTATAGATATGAAAAGAATTGCAGGCCTGATCAAAAGCACAAGGCCGATGATTTTTGACAAAAATGCCAGGAATAATATTACTGAAAAAGGTATTGCGGATTATGTCACTGAGGTTGATATCAATGTGCAGACATTTTTGAGGGAAGAATTGAAGAAAATGTATCCTGAGGTCCGGTTTATCGGGGAAGAGGGTACAGACAGGGAAATTGAATATGACAGGCCTGCCTGGATACTGGATCCCGTCGATGGGACTACGAACCTGATCCATGATTACAGGCACAGTTGTGTTTCTCTGGGATATTACAGCGGTTCTGAGATTGAGGCCGGGATCATATATGATCCGTTTTTTGAGGAAATGTTTGCGGCAGTCAGAGGAAAGGGAGCATATCTTAACGGAGAAAAGATCAGGGTTTCCTCAAACAGTGCACTTTGTGACTGCCTGGTGGCTTTTGGAACATCTCCCTACAAAAAGGAGCTAGCCGGAGAGAACTTCCGCGCTGCGAAGGCTGTTTTTGAGCGGGCTTCTGATGTGCGGCGCAGCGGTTCCGCGGCACTGGATCTGGCTTATGTGGCCTGCGGACGTACAGACGGTTACTTTGAGAGGGATTTAAAGCCCTGGGACTTCGCCGCCGGGTCTCTGATCGTGAAAGAAGCGGGAGGATGCGTCAGTGATTTCAGTGAAAATGAGCTCTCCGTTTTAGAAAACCAGGATATACTGGCGTCAAACGGAAAAGTCCATACAGAGCTCTGTCATGTGGTCGGAAATGACTATCACTGAGATTACAGATTGCTATCCAACTGGGCTGGGCGTCCTGTCCCAACTGATCGGTTTCAGGCTGATTAGCGGAATACTCTGTGTTTGCGCCGGAGGATGATACAATGAAAAACAGATTTAATTTATGGAAAGTTATCGCGATCATCTCTTTTTGCGTAATTGCCTTTTTAATTGTGATAATGGCGGCCTTTGGCGGGAAAAAGCCGGAGACGGCGTCGACAGCTGCGGTTTATACGTCCAATCCGGAATATGGCGCCCGCCTGAGTATGTTTGAGCTTAACACATCCCATGCGGATGTGGTTTTTGTGGGGGACAGCCTGACAGAGAGAGCCAATTTAAATGAGTTTTTTCCGGATACAGATCTGCTGAACCGGGGAATCAACAGTGATACGACTGAGGGAGTTCTCGATCGGATTTCGGAGGTCGCGGTACATGATCCGGAAAAGGTCTTTCTGATGATTGGCGTCAATGATATCAGAATGGGGGTTGATGCAGATGATACTTCGGAAAACATGAGGGCGATACTGGCATATCTGGAGGAGAGCCTGCCGGACTGTGAAATATTTGTTCAGAGCATACTCCCGGCAGAGAATATTTCTTCAGATGATATTGAATATTTAAACGGGGTTTACGCTTCGCTGGCTGACGGGTCGGATCAGTGCACATACGTTGATCTGTATCCCCTTTATCTCGATAAGCGCGGGAATATCATTTCAGATTATTACGGATCGGACGGGCTCCATTTATCCGGTGAGGGATACAGGGTGTGGTTTGATGAGATCGAACAGTATATTTATGCTTCTGATGGGTAACGTATAATTGTACAGAAAGGCGGGATGTCATAATGAAACTGCCGACTATTACCGTACCCTGCTGCAATTCTATGGATACCGGAGAGATGAGGATTACGGTTTTAATTGAAAACACTTCAGAAGGCTGCCTGACATGCGAGCATGGCCTGTCGCTATGGATTGAATACAGGGGGAAAAAGATCCTGCTGGACTCAGGGCAGAGCGAGGCGTTTTACGGCAATGCCGCCCTGCTGGGGATTAGCTTTGATGATATGGATGCTTTCGTGCTTTCCCATGGGCATTATGACCATTCCGGCGGCTTTGCGGCAATTTTTCGTAACGATCCTTCCGCAAAAGTCTATGCGCAGAGGACGGCATTGGATCATCATTATACCTCAAAGGGCGGGATGCATGAGATAGGTATATGAAAGGCATGAAGCACGGTGTAGAAATCTGCACTTTTACTGAACAGGAGACAGATGCCCTATGCGATGTGATCCGGAAGGAAAACATGCGATATGTCTATACCGGACACTGCACGGGTCAGGCCGCATTTGGAAGATTGCAACAACGGCTGGGAGATATTATCCGGCCGCTGACGACCGGTATGCGGTTTACCTTATGACTTTTTCTATAATGCTTAGATATCCGGATGACTGTGCATCAGGTTTCCAGTGCATCTGGATCCAGAAGGAAATCATACAATCCCAGAGTAAGGATACCGTCGTTGTCATAGTATGCATGGATCACGTCTTTTGTGATGACAATCTTCTTAAAGGAGTCATGGATCTTTTGCAGGGGACGGATTTCCTGTATGCGTTTTGCTTCATCCGGAATCGCATACGCCGACTGGATGTAATACCTGCGGCTGCCAAGATTGCAGACGAAATCCACCTCCAGCTGCTTCCGGTTCATCTTTCCATCATCCCCTTTTTGGGTAAGTGGGACAACACCCACATCCACGTGGTACCCTCGCATACGCAGCTCATTATAAATGACATTTTCCATAACATGCGTCTGCTCAAATTGGCGGAAATTGATCCTGGCATTACGCAGACCCATATCTGTAAAGTAGTACTTCCGCGGGGTCTCAATATAAGATTTCCCTTTTATATCATACCTGAGGGACGACTCCAGCAGAAAAGAATCCTCCAGGCAGTCCAGATATTTTTTAATCGTCATTGCGGTAATCTTTGACTTTTTCACGGTATGGAATGTGTTTTTCAGCTTTTCGGGATTTGTCAGGGATCCGATGGCGGAGGAGAGAATGTTTAACAGGTCCTCAAGCTCCCTTTTGTTGCGGATGCTGTTCCTGTTTATGATATCGCGGATGTAAATCTCGCTGAACAGGTTTTCCAGGATTTCGGTCTTGTCATCGGGGTCATCCCGCAGCACAACAAGCGGGATGCCGCCATACAGCATGTACTGGGACAGGCCTTCATACCTGTCCCCGGGAAAGACGGACATAAACTCTGCGAAGTTTAACGGATACATGCGGATTTCGTCGCCTCTTCCGGCAAACTCTGTGATGATATCGCTGGACAGGAACTTTGCATTGCTGCCCGTGACATACACGTCAATGTTCGTCATGCGCAGATATCCGTTAAGCACTGCCTCAAAGCATTCCAGCTCCTGGATCTCATCCAGAAGCAGGTAGTAATCCTCCTGATCGGTAATTTGTGAGCGAATATATGTCATAAATTTATCCGGATCAGCTTTTCTCTTTTTCATGGCCATATCAGTCAGGCTTTCCCCGATCCGATACAGATCGTCAGCGGAATCAAATGCAAACCGGATAATATGGTCCTCCGGCACACCATTCTCTGTCAGATAGCGGTAGAAGATCGTGTTTAAGAGATAGGATTTGCCGCAGCGCCGTATCCCGGTAATAATTTTGATCAGGCCGTTGTGTTTCCTGCTGATGAGTTTGTTCAAATAAAAATCACGTGCTATTTCCATAACAAATCTATTTAAAATAGAATTTTGTGTTAATTAACAGTTTTCTATTATAAAATAGCAGAAATAAATGCCGCAGTCAAGTATCCGGACTCGTTTTTGCAAAAAAAGAGCCATCCAACAGGATGACCCTTTTTTGTAAAAGAGAAGCGCGAGACGGGACTCGAACCCGCGGCCTCGACCTTGGCAAGGTCGCGCTCCACCAACTGAGCCACTCGCGCACGTGTGTTAAACACAAGTGTTACTGTACAATATTTTTGCAGGTTTGTCAACAGGATTTTTTCTTTTTTCCACTTTACAAAGTTAAAGAATAGTTGTATATTATTTGTTGACGAGTCAAAGAGGACTGTTCCATGGGGGACAGTCCTTTATTTTTTGGCAGGGCGTCTCCGGGATGACGTCCGGACTCAGGTGGCCGCAGCCGCGGCACCGATAAAACTAACTAAAACGAGGGATGTATCATGGTAAATCAGGAAATGTATGAGAACAGCGCACAGCAGTCCAGCCACCAGGCGTTGCGGCAGGGCGGCTGCCAGGCATCACAGCAGACTGTCTATCAGGCAAACCGGCAGGCGGGCCTGTATGATCCGCACTTCGAGCATGATGCCTGCGGCATCGGAGCCGTGGTGAATATCAAAGGCATCAAGACCCACGATACCGTGGAGAACGCACTGAAGATTGTTGAGAATCTAAAGCACCGCGCCGGAAAGGACGCCGAGGGCAAGACCGGCGACGGCGTGGGTATCTTAATGCAGATCTCCCACAAATTTTTCCATAAGATAATGTTAAAAGAGGGAATTGACCTGGGCGGAGAGAGAGATTACGGCATCGGTATGTTCTTCTTCCCCCAGGATGATTTAAAGCGGGCCCAGGCGAAGAAAATGTTTGAGGTGATCAGCGAGCGTGAGGGCCTCGAGTTCCTGGCATGGCGTGACGTGCCCATCGACCCGACCGTTATCGGGAAAAAGGCGCTGGACTGCATGCCCTGCATCATGCAGGCATTTATAAAGCGCCCTGAAGGCGTTGAGAAAGGTCTGCCTTTCGACCGCCGCCTCTATGTGGCCCGGCGCGTATTCGAGCAGTCCAACGATAACACCTATGTCGTATCGCTTTCGTCCCGGACTATCGTTTACAAGGGAATGTTCATGGTTAACGAGCTGCGCCTCTTCTTCCCCGACCTGCAGGATCAGGATTACGAGACAGCCATCGCCGTCATCCATTCCCGTTTTTCCACCAACACGAATCCCAGCTGGGAGCGTGCCCATCCGAACCGCTTCATTGTCCACAACGGCGAGATCAACACCATCCGGGGAAATTCCGACAAGATGCTGGCCCGGGAGGAGACCATGGAGAGTGAGTACCTTAAGGGAGAACTCACCAAAATTCTTCCTGTGGTAAATGTAAACGGTTCCGATTCAGCCATGCTGGACAACACCCTGGAATTTTTGGTAATGAGCGGTGTCGACCTGCCTCTGGCGGTCATGATCACCATTCCGGAGCCCTGGGAGAACAACCACATAATGTCCCAGAAGAAACGGGATTTCTACCAGTATTACGCTACCATGATGGAGCCCTGGGACGGCCCGGCCTCCATTGTATTCTCAGACGGTGATAAGCTGGGAGCTGTGCTTGACAGAAACGGACTCAGGCCTTCCCGCTATTACATCACTGACAATGATTACCTGATCCTTTCCTCCGAGGTGGGTGTCCTGGATATCGACCCGGCACACATCCTGGTAAAAGACAGGCTCCGTCCGGGCAAGATGCTCCTGGTAGACACCGTAAAAGGAGAGGTCATAGATGACGATGAGCTCAAAGAGAATTACGCTAACAAGCAGCCCTACGGCCAATGGATAGACGAGTACATGCTGGAGCTCAAAGACTTAAAGATTCCCAATGAGCGCATCCCACGCTACACCGGGGAGGACTTAAGCCGTATGCAGAAAGCTTTCGGTTACTCCTATGAGTCGGTGAATTCCGTTATGCTGGCCATGGCCAGGGACGGCCAGGAGGCCATAGCGGCTATGGGAATAGACACGCCGCTGGCAGTGCTCTCAGACGATCATCAGCCACTGTTTAATTTCTTTAAACAGCTCTTTGCCCAGGTGACGAACCCGCCTATAGACGCTATCCGTGAGGAAGTGGTCACGTCCACCACCACTTACGTCGGCGAGGACGGCAATATATTGGAAGAGATGCCCGACAACTGCCAGGTCCTTAAGATCAGGAATCCCATCCTGACCAACACTGACCTGATAAAGATCAAGAACATGAAGAAGGACGGCTTCAAGGTCAGCGTCATCTCCATGATCTATTACAAGAACACCAGCCTGGAGAAGGCCATAGACCGGCTTTTCGTCGAGGCTGACAGAGCTTACAAGGATGGTGCCAATGTGCTGATCCTTTCCGATCGGGGAGTGGATGAGTACCATGTGGCCATCCCCTCGCTGCTGGCGGTATCCGCCCTGCAGCAGCATCTGGTCCAGACCAAAAAGAGGACGGCGGTGGCCCTGATCCTGGAGAGCGGCGAGCCCCGCGAGGTGCACCATTTCGCCACACTCCTGGGCTACGGTGCCTGCGCCATCAATCCTTATCTGGCCCAGGATACCATCCGCCAGCTTATCGACGACCACATGCTGGATAAAGATTACTACGCGGCTATCGATGACTACAACGCCGCAGTGCTCCACGGCATAGTGAAGATTGCCTCAAAGATGGGTATTTCCACCCTCCAGTCCTACGAGGGCTCCAAGATATTCGAGGCTATCGGTATAGATAAGTCCGTCATAGACAAATATTTCACCGGTACGGTCAGCCGTATCGGAGGTATCACCCTGGATGATATCGCCAGGGATGTGGATACCCTCCACTCCATGGCCTACGACCCGCTGGGACTGGGCACGGACAAGACCCTGGACAGCGTGGGCAGACACCAGATGAGGAGCGGGGCGCAGGCTCACCTGTATAATCCGCAGACTATCCATCTCCTGCAGCAGTCCACCCGCCGGGGTGACTACAGCCTGTTCAAACAGTACACTGCCCTGATAAACGATGAGAGCAGGGTGATGAATATCCGCGGAGCCTTCGACTTCGCATATCCCGAAAAAGGAGTTCCCATCGAGGAGGTGGAGAGCGTGGACTCTATCGTGACCCGGTTCAAGACCGGAGCTATGTCTTACGGCTCCATCTCACAGGAAGCTCACGAGTGCCTGGCTGTGGCTATGAACCGTCTGCATGTAAAATCAAACACCGGCGAGGGCGGCGAGAGCCTGGAGCGTCTGGGTACTGAGAAATGCTCCGCCATAAAGCAGGTGGCTTCGGGACGTTTCGGAGTCACCAGCCGCTATCTGGTCAGCGCCAGGGAAATACAGATAAAGATGGCACAGGGCGCAAAGCCCGGCGAGGGCGGACATCTGCCCGGGAAAAAGGTCTATCCCTGGATAGCCAAGACCAGGATGTCCACCCCGGGAGTGTCGCTGATCTCCCCGCCGCCTCACCATGATATCTACTCCATCGAGGATCTGGAGCAGCTGATATTCGATCTGAAAAATGCCAACCGCAAAGCCCGGATCTCCGTGAAGCTGGTCTCCGAGGCCGGTGTGGGAACAGTCGCCGCCGGCGTAGCTAAGGCGGGAGCCCAGGTCATCCTAATCTCCGGGTACGACGGAGGCACGGGAGCCGCTCCCCAGAGCTCTATCCACAATGCGGGACTGCCCTGGGAGCTGGGACTGGCGGAGACCCATCAGACCCTGATAATGAACGGCCTGAGAAATAAGGTCCGCATCGAGACCGACGGGAAGCTTATGAGCGGCAGGGACGTAGCTATCGCCGCAATGCTGGGAGCCGAGGAGTTCGGCTTCGCCACGGCACCGCTGGTGACCATGGGCTGCGTCATGATGCGGGTCTGCAACCTGGATACCTGCCCTGTGGGCGTGGCCACCCAGAATCCGGAGCTGAGGAAGCGCTTCTCCGGCAAGCCTGAGTATGTCATGAACTTCATGAAGTTTATAGCCGAGGAGCTGCGCGAATACATGGCGAAGCTTGGCGTGCGCACCGTGGACGAGCTGGTGGGCAGAAGTGATATGCTGAAAGTCCGCGACAACATCCCCGAGAAGGCCGCTAAGATGGATCTTTCAGGAATTTTGAACAACCCTTTTGCTGATGCGGATGATTCAGTCATTTTCGAGCCGGAGAAGATCTACAACTTCGGACTGGAGAAATCCATCGACCAGTGCGTCCTCTTAAAGCAGATGGGAGCTGCCCTTGAAAAGGGCGAGCCCATGAGCATAGACGTGGAGGTGTCCAACACCAACCGTTCTTTTGGCACTATCTTCGGTTCGGAGATAACGAGAAAATACCCTGAGGGCCTTCCCGAGGACACCTATGTGGTGAACTGTCGCGGAGCTGGCGGACAGAGCTACGGTGCCTTCATCCCGGCAGGCCTGACCCTTAAGCTCTCAGGCGACAGCAACGACTACTTCGGAAAGGGACTCTCAGGCGGCAAGCTGGTGGTATTTCCGCCTAAGGGCATCACTTTTAAGGAAGATGAGAACATTATAATAGGAAACGTGGCTCTTTATGGGGCCACCAGCGGCAAGGCATTCATAAACGGCGTGGCCGGTGAGCGCTTCTGCGTCAGGAACTCCGGCGCAGTGGCCGTCGTCGAGGGCGTGGGAGACCACGGCTGCGAATACATGACCGGCGGCCGGGTGGTAGTCCTGGGTAAGACAGGAAAGAATTTCGCTGCGGGCATGAGCGGAGGCGTGGCCTACGTGCTGGATGAGGACAGCGACCTCTACATGCGCACCAACAAGGAGATGGTCTTCTCCGAAGCCATTACCAATAAATATGATGTCCTGGAGCTGAAGGAGCTGATACAGGAGCATGTGGACCTGACAGGTTCGAAG
Organism: Clostridiales bacterium; assembly: GCA_021204765.1. Lineage (GTDB taxonomy): Bacteria > Bacillota > Clostridia > Lachnospirales > Lachnospiraceae > Eubacterium_I. Next base: position 1,245 of record JAJPYU010000130.1, on the reverse strand, counting down.
AAGGGTAAGGAGATTCTCGACAATTTCGGCGAATATCTGCCGAGGTTCAAGAAGGTCATCCCCTACGATTACCACAACATGCAGACCGCCATCGTCCAGATGGAGGAAAAAGGCTACAACGTAGAACAGGCTCAGATAGAAGCTTTCTATTCTAAATTCGCACAGTAAAGGAGGGGAGAGAAAATGGGAAAATCTACAGGATTTTTAGAGTATGGCAGAGAGACCTCCACGGATATCGACCCGAAGGAGCGGATCAAAAATTTTGACGAATTTCATATCTACCTCTCCGACGAGAAGCAGCAGATACAGGGAGCCCGCTGCATGTCCTGCGGAGTGCCATTCTGCCAGTCAGGAATGATGCTCATGGGAATGGCCAGCGGCTGCCCCCTGCACAACCTGGTCCCCGAGTGGAACGATCTGGTCTACCGGGGCAACTGGGAGCAGGCTTACGAGCGTCTGGTAAAGACAAATAATTTCCCGGAGTTCACCTCCAGGGTCTGCCCGGCTCTCTGCGAGAAAGCCTGCACCTGCGGGCTCTACGGCGATCCGGTGACCACCCGTGAAAATGAGCACGGCGTCATCGAGCACGCCTACGCCGACGGCTATGCAGTCCCTCATCCGCCTAGGACACGCACCGGGAAAAAGGTGGCGGTCATCGGATCCGGCCCCTCCGGTCTGGCGGTGGCTGACCAGCTCAACAAGAGAGGCCATCTGGTCACAATCTACGAGCGTGACGACAGGGTAGGGGGACTTTTAATGTACGGCATCCCCAACATGAAGCTGGATAAAAAGATAGTAGACAGGAAAATCAATATAATGCGGGAGGAGGGCATCACCTTCCTCACCGGCGTGGACGTGGGAAAGGATGAGAAGGCGGCGGCGCTGCTTAAAGAATATGATGCTGTGGTCCTGGCCTGCGGCGCCAAGAATCCCCGGGATATTGACGCACCCGGACGGGATGCCAAAGGCATATATTTTGCCGTGGACTTCCTCGCCCAGACCACAAAGAGTCTCTTAGACTCCGGCCTGAAAGACAAGAAATACGTCTCCGCTAAGGGCAAGCATGTGGTCATCATCGGCGGCGGTGACACCGGCAACGACTGTGTGGGCACGGCCATCCGCCACGGTGCCAAAAGCGTGACCCAGCTGGAGATGATGCCTAAGCCTCCGGATGAGAGAGCAGCGAACAATCCCTGGCCTGAGTGGCCAAAGGTCTGCAAGACCGATTACGGCCAGGAGGAGGCC
>JAJPYU010000067.1 GCA_021204765.1 Clostridiales bacterium | reverse complement strand
GGACAGATGAAGGTGGTTGGACTGGATGTAGTCTCAGGCCTGCCCATAGAGATGCCCATCACGGCCTCCGATGTCTACGATGCGATCAAGGATAATCTCTCCACAATATGCAGTTCCGTTAAGCTGATACTGGAGAGGACTCCCCCGGAAGTGTCCAGGGACATTATCCATGCCGGCATTTACCTGACCGGTGGCTGTGCGCAGCTCCACAGCCTGGATCAGCTGCTCACTGAGATCAGCAATATTCCGGTAAATATCAGTGAGGACCCGGAGACCACGGTGGTAAGAGGCCTCGGCATGGTGGCTTCCAACGACAAATATAAGCACCTGGCTTACAACATGAGACCGCGCATCTTCAGGTAATACTATAAAAGCGATTGCGATAGCGTGAAACGCGAAGCAATCGTCTTTTATAAATGGCGATGCTCACGAAGTGAGCATAGGAGTAATATATGAGACACAGGAAAAAAAATAACTTTCCCGCAAAATATGTGCTGCTGTTCATGTCCATATTCTGCATTATAATAATAGTCTGCAGTGTGAAGCTGTCCATTTCCGGGACGGCTGCAAACACTGTCATGGGATATGTCATAGTCCCCATGCAAAAGGGGGTAAATCTGGTCGGTTCCGGCCTTACGGATCTCAAAGACAATATGACCACGCGAAAGGCTCTTATGGCTGAAAACGAGGAGCTTACCGCCCAATTGGAGGATGCACAGGAGCAGCTCAACCAGATCCAGATAGATAAGGATGAGCTTGAGCAGCTGCGTGAGCTCTACGATATGGACAATTCATATTCCCAATATGACAAGCTGGCAGCCAGCGTCATAGGAAAGGATTCCGGCAACTGGTTTTCCACGTTCATCATTGATAAAGGTAAAAAGGACGGTGTGGGTGTCGGAATGAATATAATCGCCGATGGTGCCCTGGCCGGGGTGGTGATAGACGTGGGGCCGAATTATGCCACGGTCCGATCCATCATAGATGACAACAGCAATATCAGCTGCCGCAATCTCTCCACAGGCGAGATTATGGTCGTAAGCGGCTCCCTCCAGTCGATGAATACCAGCAGCCGTATTATTTTCTCCGACCTCAGGGACAGTGAGGATGCAGCCGGAATTGGAGATGAGATAGTCACCTCGGACATCAGCGACCTCTACCTGCCGGGAATACCCGTGGGATATATCACTGACATTACCGCAGATTCCAATAAGCTGACCAAGTCAGGAGAGCTTACCACCATAGCGAATTTCTCACATCTGGAAAAGGTCTTCGTCATACTGGAGACCAAGAGCTCCCTTACGGATTCCGACAGCGATGATGTAGTGGAGGACGACACTGCTGCAGTTATACAGGATGAATCGGACGGAGATGGGGCTGGGGAGGAGTAGATCATGAGACGCAGGATAGCCATTGCCATTATCATCATAGTCTGCTTCCTTCTGCAGTGCACGGTATTCAAATCTCTGTCAATAGGAAATGTTTCCCCGAACCTGCTTTTGGTAGTGACTGCGGCTTTTGGATTCATGCGCGGTAATAAAGAAGGCCTGTGGGTGGGTTTCTTTTGCGGCCTTCTGATGGATCTGATGTTTTCAGATGTGCTGGGATTCTATGCCCTGGTATTCATGTTCGTGGGCTTTGTCAACGGTTTCTTTCGAAAAAGCTTTTATCCCGACGAGATCAGGCTGCCCCTGATACTTATAGCAGTCAGTGATTTCGCCTGCAATGTAGTTGTTTACATCGGGCTGTTCGTCTTCAGGGGAAAGCTCGACATGGGCTACTACATCATCCACACCATGATACCGGAGCTGATCTACACCATGCTCGTGGCAATATTGCTCTACTACATTTTGCTGAAGGTAAACCAGAAGCTGGAAGAGACAGAGAAGAGGAGCGAGACGAAGTTTGTTTGATACGATAAAAGATTTACTGTCAAAATTCATACGGAATATACTGAGGACCCGGATGTTCATCCTCTGCGTCATCATGGCGGCTATGATGATAATAGTGGTCCACAGGCTCTACAATCTCCAGATCATAAACGGCGAAGATTATCTGGATAATTATACTTTGAGCATTGAGAAGGAGATTTCCATCGATGGCACCAGGGGTAATATCTACGACAGAAACGGCGTGCTTTTGGCTTACAACGAGCTTTCCTATACCATAACGCTGGAGGACAACGGCTCCTATGATGACACCAGGACAAAAAATGAGGAGTTAAACGCCGAGATCAATACTGTAATTGATATGATAGAGGACAACGGTGACTCGATAGTAAACAGCCTCTCTCTTTACATGGACGAGACGGGAGAGCTTTCATTTCTGGTGGACGGCACTTCCCTGCAGGGATTCAGGCGGGATGTCTACGGCAGGAGCTCTGTCTCCGACCTGAAATTCAACACGACTCTGGGCTACGATGAGGCGAAAGCCACCACTGAACAGATGTATGAGTATCTCCTGGATGAGTTCGGCGTGGACACTGCCGTTTACGACAGATACAGGGCTTACCAGATCATGGTCATACGCTACGCCCTGTCCTTAAATTCCTACCAGAAATATATTTCCACGGATATTGCCAGGGATGTCTCCGACGAGACCGTGGCCATGATAGAGGAACATTTATACGAGCTTCAGGGTGTGGGGGTCTCCGAGGATACCAAGCGGGTCTATAATTATCCGGAGTATTTCTCCCATATCATAGGCTACACCGGCACTATTTCCCAGGACGAATATGATACCTTAAGCGAAGAGGATGACAGCTACACCTTAAACGATACCGTAGGCAAGTCAGGCATCGAGCAGTACATGGAGACAGAGCTCCAGGGAAAGAAAGGATACCAGACTGTCTATGTAAATAATGTGGGAAAGGTTCTGGAGGTCAAGGAATCAGTGGATTCAGAGGCCGGCGATGACGTCTATCTTTCCATCGATGCGGATCTGCAGATGGCAGTCTATGACATGCTGGAGCAGGAGCTGGCCGGTATAGTTTATTCCGAGATAATAGATGCGAAGGAGAATGAGGCGGACGAGCTCTACATTCCCATATACGACGTGTATGTGGCCCTGGTGGAGAACAGTGTCATAGATATCACGCAGTTTGCCGACGCGGATTCCGACAGCTATCAGCATAAAGCCTATCAGGCCTACACCGGATATAATGAAAATGTTTATCGCCAGGTGACTTCCGCATTAAAGGGCGACACAGCATTTGAGGATCTTTCAGATGAGATGCAGGAGTACATCACCTACATCGTCAGCTGGCTTCAGGATTCCGGTATTTTCGACACGACTGAGGTCAATGCCTCCAATGACATGTACAATGAGTGGAAGAGCGGAAGCATTCCGGTCAGGGATTATCTGGAGTATGCCATAGAATCCTCATGGATCCAGGTCTCAGACCTGGATTTGGATGAAAAGTACACCGACACCTCAGAGACATATACTGCCCTGGTGACTTACTGCATCGGGAAAATGAGGGAAAATATCGGCTTTGACCGCATAATTTACAAATATCTGATCATGAATGACTCAATCTCTGGCACCACCCTTTGCATGATACTCTGCGAACAGGGTGTTTTGGAGGAAAATGCCGACTCGGAAACAGCCCTGATGACCGGAACCGTGGATGCGTGCAGTTTTTTAAAGGAGAAGATTAAAAATCTGGAGATCACCCCGGCCCAGTTAGCCCTTGATCCCTGCACGGGCTCATGCGTCATCATGGATCCCAATACAGGGGAACTCTTAGCCTGCGTCACCTATCCGGGCTACGACACCAACAGGCTTGCCAATTCCATGGACGCCGCATATTATAGCAGCCTCTTATCTGACGGCTCCCTGCCCCTGTACAACAATGCCACCCAGCAGGCTACGGCACCGGGTTCCACATTCAAGATGATCACTGCCTCAGCAGGCCTTACCGAAGGGGTTATAAATACTGCCACTGAGATAGAGGACACAGGTATATTTGAGGAGCTGGATTACAATCTGAAGTGCTGGATCTATCCCGGTAACCACGGCCTTGAAACTGTCACTGATGCCATCAGGGATTCATGTAACTATTTCTTCTGTGACGTGGGATATCTGCTCAGTATGGTGGGTACACGCTACAGTGAGGATACCGGCATAGAAAAGCTGACAAAATATGCCGAGGCTTTCGGCCTTGGCGATGACACAGGGCTGGAGATAGCTGAGGGCAGTTCACAGATCGCAGATGAATATCCCGTCAGTGCTGCCATAGGCCAGTCCGACAACAAATACACCACGGTACAGCTGGCCAGATATGTGGCTGCCATAGCCAATGAGGGCACGGTCTATAACCTGACGCTTATTAATAAGGTGACTGATTCCGAGGGAAAGGTAGTCGAAGAATATGAGCCGGATATATACAACGAGATCACTGATATAGCACCCTCCACCTGGACTGCCATAAAGACCGGAATGGAGGAAGTTATAGGCACGCATGCCCAGTTTGACGATCTGGATGTCTTTCTGGCGGGAAAGACCGGTACGGCCCAGGAGAATGAGAGTCGTCCAAACCACGCCCTTTTCGTAGGCTATGCCCCGGCAGATGATCCGGAAATAGCCATAGCCTGCCGTATCGCCTACGGATATTCCTCGGGGAATGCCTGCGATTTTGCAGACACAGTACTCAGGTACTACTTTGGCGAGGCCACCGCTGAAGAGCTTCTGAGCGGTCAGGCCGCTGACGTGGAGACGGCGGAAAATTCATTTACCGATTGATCATGGCGGAGATGTGATATGTTTAAAAATTATCAGATCAAAAATTACAGATTTCGCCTTATAGCCTATGTTGTCCTGCTCTGTATCATAGGCATATTAGCCATAGGTTCTGCCAAAGAGTCTGTCCAGGGCAGGCAGATTGTCGGTATGGTAGTGGGAATGATACTGATGGTCATATTTTCTCTCATAGACTACAGCCTTATCCTGAAATTCAGGAGGATATGGTATGTCCTGGCAATCTTTCTGCTTGGAGTCCTGCTTGTTCCGGGAGTGGGACATGAGGTGGGCGGAGCCACCCGCTGGATCATCATAGGCGGGGACAATGGGCTGCAGTTCCAGCCCTCGGAGCTCTGCAAGATATTGCTCATCGTATTTTTTGCCGCATTTTTCATGCGGCATCATGAGAAGATAAATACCTGGAAAGTACTCTTAATGTCTGTGGTGCTGGCAGGTATACCGGTTTTCCTTATATTCAGGGAACCCGACCTGTCCACCACCATTGTCACGATACTGGTATTTGTGGTAATGCTGTACATATCGGGATTGAGTTACAAGATCATCATACCCGTACTGGCGGTCTCCATTCCCGCAGTAATAGTCAGCCTGGTGCTTATGCTCCAGGAGAGATTCCCTTTCCTGCAGCCCTACCAGTACAGCCGCATTCTCTCCTGGATAAATCCTGACAAATATCCGGATTACGCCAGACAGCAGACCAATTCCATCATTGCCATCGGCTCGGGCCAGCTCTGGGGAAAAGGCCTGAACAATTCCTCCATCACCTCGCTCAAGAACGGCAATTATATCTCCGAGCCTCAGACGGATTTCATCTTTACGGTGGTGGGAGAGGAACTGGGCTTCGCCGGCTGCGTACTGATAATCATATTGATCGCGCTCATAGTATTTGAGTGTATATGGATAGCGAAAAACGCAAAGGATTTTGGCGGCAGGCTCTTAGCCTGCGGCATGGCGGCTCTCATTGGCTTCCAGGCTTTTATAAATATGGGCGTGGCCACCGGTCTCATGCCCAACACCGGCATACCCCTCCCCTTTGTCAGCTACGGCCTGACCTCCCTGGTGAGTATGTTCATAGGGATAGGCCTGGTCTTAAACGTAGGACTGCAGGCCGACAGGCGCAGTGGGGCAGATACAATAGCGGAAGAGAAAGGACTGCATTTTTAGTTATGAAAGTAAAATTCTTAAAATCAGGATTCTTAATATGCTGCGGACTGGCATTGGCAGCAATGTCCGGTTGCGGCAGCACTGACAGATCAGATCTGACTGATGCCTATGATCTGTATACTTACACAAATGACTGGCTCTCCTATGGGGAGAGCAGCGTCTCCGACAAAACCGCGCTTTTTGCAGAGGATCTGTGTGTGGGAGGTCTTACCAATACCGAGAGTGACCAGGTAGATGACTCTGTAGCCGGATCAGCGGCCGTCTTTATTCTGGATGACGGTGAGATAAGCTATGCCAAAGATATCTATGAGAAAAGATATCCGGCCAGCACCACGAAGATCATGACGGCATATGTTGCCTTAAAATACGGAGATCCAAGCCAGGTGATGACGGTCTCTGACACAGCGCTGTCCACCCTGGATCCATCATCCTCAGTCTGCGGCTTAAAAGAAGGCGATCAGATCACTCTTGGTGAAGCCCTCTATGGGCTGATGCTCTGCAGCGGTAATGACGCCGCCAATGTAATAGCTGAGTCCATAGGCGGCAGCCAGGAAGATTTTGTTGAAATGATGAACGAGGAGGCTGACGCTTTAGGCTGCACCGGATCGCATTTTACAAATGCCCACGGCCTGCCTGACGAGGATCACTATACCACGGCCTACGACCTTTACCTGATCTTCAATGAGGCTCTGAAAAATGATGATTTCGTGGAGGTTATTTCCGCAGATACCCATGATGCGTCATATCTGGATGCCGACGGCAATGAGGTGAACGTGACCTGGAGCAGCTCGGACCAGTACCTTACAGGCGGTCAGGACATTCCTGAGGGCTTCACGATCATAGGGGGAAAGACCGGCACTACCAGCGCGGCGGGATACTGTCTGGCTCTGTACAGCCTTAATTCCAATGGAAATCCCATAATCTCCATAGTCCTGGGCGGGGACACACGCTATGATCTGTATGAGCTTATGAGCAATTTGTTATTACAGTTCGCACAGTAGCCTCCACCCGCATGCGTACTCCCGCAAGTTACTGTGCAAACAGTAAACATTTATAATTTCAGGTTGTTTTTTCAGGGGGGATATAATATAATTATTTGCAGATGAGCCGATGGGAATGATACTTTTTACCGTCGGACGAGGAGGTTTATATATGGTAGAAATCATCGCCGGAACCAAAGGCAAGGGGAAGACAAAGTATCTTCTTGATCAGGTGAACGGGGCAGCGGCCCAGGCCACAGGCAATATCGTTTACCTTGACAAGAACGCAAAGCATATGCATGAGCTGACCAATAAGGTACGGCTCATCAACGTCACTGACTATCCTGTCAGGAATAAGGACGAGTTCGTAGGATTCATCTGTGGTATCATATCGCAGGATTACGATCTTCAGGAAATGTATCTGGACAGCTTCCTCACTATCGCGCATCTGGAGGACACCGACATCACCGACACTGTAAATGAGCTGGATGCCATTGGGCGCAGGTATCAGATCAGATTTATTTTGAGCCTTTCCAGGAATGAAGAAGATTTGGACGAATCAATCAGGCCGAAGGTAGTTATCTCCCTGTAGCAGCATATTGTCGGGTGCCTCAAAGTGCAGGCACCCGTTTTACTGCTGTTCACACGGTTTCGTTAGCTGTTACACAGATAAAACGGCAGGATAGCTATATGCAAAATGCCCATCTGTATGGATACAGCCTGAGACTTTTATAGTAACCATGGCAAAAAAGAAAGAAAAAGACAATATTATACGTTATCGCCGACCCATCAGTTTCAATGTGGGTATACTTGTCTTTGCCTTTGTGCTGATATATTTCGTTGTCTACGTGATCCAGTATGCCACCCAGACCCATATATCTGTATATGAGGTCCAGAAGGGACAGATCATGGTGAATTCCCAGTACACAGGCCTGGTGCTGAGGAGCGAGACAGTAAGCTACGCCGGGGCGAGCGGCAGCATCAATTACTACAGTAAGGAGGGGGATAAGGCCGGATACGGAGACCTCATCTGCTCCATTGACAGTGAAGGCTCAGTCTCCAGTGAGATTACAGCCGCAGGCCTTGACGGTTCTGCTTTACGTCGTGATGATCTGCTGGAAATACAGGATCTCATCACGGATTATACCTATGATTATTCTGAGGATCAGTTTTACAATATATATTCATTTAAGGAGAATATCAATTCCGTGGTCCAGGAGAATCTTTACCTGACGGCTCTTGAGAGCCTCTCGGAGCAGACTTCACCAGGCAGTTTTACCCTGGTAAATGCCGGGAGGGACGGCATACTTGCTTTCTACACTGACGGCTTCGAGAGCGTGACCCCCGAGAGCTTTACTGCGGATATGTATGACCCATCGGGATATTCCAAAACAAATTTAAAGAAGAACACCACCGTCTCAAACGGGGAGCCCATATATAAAACCATCACGGACGAGAACTGGTATATGATGATACCACTTGATGACGATAGTGCTTCATATTACGGAAAACAGCTTGGTGACGATGGGACAATGATAATCCCGGTGACTTTTAAAAAGGACGAGGCCAGCTGCAATGCCACCGGCAGCCTGGTGACAAAGGGAAGCCGGACATTTATGGAACTGGCTTTCAATTCCTCTATGATACGCTATGTTTCAGACAGGTATCTGGAGGTTGAACTGGGCAGCGATAATGACACGGGATTAAAGATACCCAACAGCTCCATAGTAGAAAAAGATTTTTATGAAGTCCCCGGGGAATATATCACCAGCGGTAATAATTCCACCGGAAAGGGTGTTTTGAAGATTACCGTGGATAAGGACGGCGAGGATTCAGCCGAGTATGTCAGTGCTGATATTTATTTTACCGATGAAAATGACGGGGAATTCTACATAGCCGGTGAGGATCTGACTGAGGGTGACGTGATACAGAAACCCGACTCAACTGATCGTATGACACTTGCCGCCACAAAGACCCGTGAGGGCGTCTACAATGTAAATAAGGGCTACGCCATCTTCAAACTGATCGAGCCGCTCACATCCAATGGGGAATATACTATAGTGGAGACCGGGACCAGCTTCGGGATCTCCCTATATGACAGGATAGCCCTGGATGGAAGCAGTATGGAAGAGGGAGATTTTATCAACTAAGGAGGAAAGATATGGTTGCGGAAAATTTTGCGGAAGTTGAAAAAAGAGTTTGTGCCGCCTGTGAACGGGCCGGACGTAACAGAAGCGATGTGACGCTTATAGCTGTCAGCAAGACTAAGCCTGTGCCGATGCTGGAGGAAGCCTACGCCGCCGGTGCCAGGGATTTCGGAGAGAATAAGGTTCAGGAGATCATGGACAAATATCCTGTGCTGCCGGAGGACATACGGTGGCATATGATAGGCCATCTACAGAGAAATAAAGTGAAATACCTGATGGGACGGGTGGTCCTGATCCACTCCGTGGATTCCCTGAGACTGGCCGAAGAGATCAGTGCCCAGTCCGTAAAGCACGATGTGGATACTGACATTTTGATTGAGGTGAACATAGCGGGAGAGGAGAGTAAGTTCGGCATTTCCCGGGATGAGACCATTAATTTAGTCGAGGAAGCGGCCAAACTGCCCCGTATCCATATTAAAGGCCTCATGGCCGTGCCTCCTTTCGTGGATGATCCCGAGGATAATCGAGGATATTTTAGGGAAATAAAAGAATTATCTGTTGACATAAGTGCGAAAAAATTAGATAATGTATCTATGTGTATGCTTTCCATGGGAATGACAGGAGATTTTGAAGTGGCCATAGAAGAGGGTGCCACACTTGTCAGGGTCGGGACGGCCATTTTCGGTGAGAGAGATTACGGCAATAAGTTATAACATTAAGATTGGAGATAAATATTATGGGAGTTATGGACAAATTCCTGAATGCAATGCGGCTCAATTCCGATGATGACGAGGAAGAGTACTACGACGACGAGTACTATGATGATGATGAGGAGGAAGAAGAGTACGGCAACAGTTCGAAGAGGAATCCTTTCCGCCGTCGCAAAGATAAGAATTCATCCAGGTTTGACGATGACGATTTCGGTGAAGATGATCCCGGCTACACGGAGCCTTCTTCCTCGAAGATCACGCCTATGAGATCAGCTCGCAGAAATACTTCTCCGCAGGGACGTTCAGGTATGGCGGTATGCGTCATCAAGCCCATCTCCGTTGAGGATGCCAGAGAAATCATAGAGACCCTGCTTTCCGGACGCACCATAGTACTGAATCTTGAGGGTCTTGACCTGGAGATCGCCCAGCGTATTATAGATTACACCTCCGGTGCCGTGTATGCCATAGGAGGGAATTTGCAGAAGATATCCAATTACATCTTCATAGTGACACCGCAGTCAGTTGACATTACAGGCGACATCCAGAATATCATGGGCAGCTTCGGAGGCGATTCCGGACTGCAGACGGATATATGATGATACCAGGGTCAAATAAGCTTGAAATGGATGCTTGCATCCAATTTCAGGTATTTGGTCTCCGCTACCGCTCCGGTCGGTTGCAAACACGAGTGCCACCGGCACTCAGCAACCCCGCCCAAAACATGAGGAAGTAGCCATTTTTGCAAAAAAATGAGCGGATTCCGA
>JAJPYU010000230.1 GCA_021204765.1 Clostridiales bacterium | reverse complement strand
GTATGCAGGGCTCCAACACCAATTCTGATACAATCCTGAGAATATCGTTTCTGTGCTTTTTGATATCTTTGGAATCAACATGGATCCCCTGCTCTTTTTTCTTTGTCAAATCAAGCCATGCCTTTGCCTTAAAGGGAACAAGCCATGCCGGGCGCAGCACAGACACACCGTCTATCAGATCCCGTCCCTTTAACAGGGTTTCATAATATGCCTCATCCAATAGGATGGCGGACAGGCTGGAGACAGCATCGTCTATATGCACAGGTGTCAGTGCAGAATCATTCGTCAGCACCCACGCAGACCGCGAGAACAACTCTATCATTGCCGGGTAATCCGGCTCCTGAGGCTTATCAAAACGATAAAACTGTGGGTTGCCATTACTCTTTGCACGGTTGGTGTATTTCCCCATCCGGATAAAATCCCACAGCCGCTGTCCGAATTCCGTTGTCAGGGCTTCGACAATCAATACGATATCCAAATCCCTTGTAGCCCTGAATGATACATCGTTAGCATAAAATAAGATATCACAGGCCGCTCCGCCAATCAAGACATATTGATTTGTATACTCTGAGAAAAATGTGCTGAACCTCTCTAATCCTTTTACCATACATGTTCCTCCAACATTGCATCTATCGCAAAATCGACTCTGGCGTCTTCCCGTTCCTTCTCCAACAATAACGCTACAGTCAGCGGATCCACCGCCATCTTATCAGAAAACGGGATCATGTATCCCAGCTCCTGTACAACGCATCCCGGGATCTCACCTTTCGGCACCTGTCTTTTCTCTTTGATATCCAAGTCCCCTATCTGGCGCTTTGTGACGGCATATGTCTGATAGGGATTATCCTCCAGCATGGAATACTCTGTCAACGCAGAATTTCCACTCTTGTACAATTTTGTGCTCTGCGTATTCCCGGCAATCTCGCTGGCCAAATCATTTTCCAGATAATATTCCTTAAGCAGAGGGTTTCTCATATAGGCGCTTATGCGTTCCCACATTTCTTTCCTGCTTCCAATGCAGCTTACTAAGCGACTTTTACCCTTTTTTTTCATGACAGGTATCTTCATGCTCTCAATCTCGTCCAGACACCTTGTAATAGACATCTTTGAGACATTTAGCTGCCTAGCTGCCTCTGTGGCGTTGACGTCCTCCCACGCCTCATACAGGCACGTCAGCAGGAGCTTCTGTGTCAGGAAGGAAACAGAATCATAAGACTGCAGCGGCCTCGCCTCATCCTGCTTTAACACATATCCCAGGAAAGGCAGATATACCTGGTGCCCTTCCCAGATAAAAGCGATGCCTTCCTCAATCATCTTTTCCCTTGGATATGCTTTCAGATCCTTTAGATACAAAGCACAGTTCTGTCCTGTCAGCTGCTGCAGCCTGTGATAACACCGCCGTAGTTCGACCAGCCCAACCTCTTCTTTAGGCCTGGCCAGTAAAAAGTCCTGACCACTAATACTTAAAGTATAAAGATCAAAACTCACAGACAGAGTCAAAGGCAGTTTCACCCCGGCCTTATAATCCTGTAATTCGATGTTTTGGTGTAATATGCTCTCTAAAAACTCTTTCATGACGATATCATGCCCCTGTCACTGTGATTTTTCGGATTATAACCCTTTTTATGTTACTTGTCAAATTTTTCAGTTACACATAACCTACATTATTGAGAACACAGAATCGGCAGAATAAGTGATAACCGGAAGAGACCATTACCAGAATAGAAGCTCTTGAAGCCGTAGACTGATACAAGAAATGAATAGCATGTCGCCAAATAATGCAGCCGTGCTCTTAGACACATTGTGAGCCTCGTGCGGACGTTTTTATTTTTAAGCGACCCCATTTTCGAACAGATAATAAAAATATATGCCTTATCATGTCGATGCCCTCCTCTGGTATATTTTATAATGCGGATTGCCGGACGCATGTTTGCGCCATTGCAGATTTCTCATATACCTTTTGAACTTAGCAACATGTGTATTTAAAGTATAGCAACATATCCTATCGGTTTTCAAGTCCGATTTAGAAAATAGTGAGCTATCGTAAGCTATCGCTGTACCAGGCGCTAGTGGAGCAAGTGTGATGATAAAAGTTGCGAAGAGCCTGTTTAGGGCTTATAATAGTTGAAACTACGTAAGGAAAGTGAAAGTACCTGAATATGTGCAACCATAGTGAATGTATACTGGAGAGAGGATAAAATGGGGCATAGAACATGGTATGGAAAAATATGTTATTATAGTCCCGGCGTGATACCGGTGAAGGTGATTATGACAAGAAAAAGCAACGCACCCATTTTCTCGATGAGCGCAAAGGAGATAATAAAAAGAAGCATATTCCTCGTGGTCAGTCTGCTGGTCATGGCTTTTGGCGTCGCCTTCTCCATAAAGGCCGATCTGGGGACCTCACCTATCTCCAGTTTCCCTTATGTGGTGAGCCTGCTGGGATCCCTTACCGTGGGGCAGGTCACTATCATCATGCACTGCGTGTTAATATTGCTGCAGATCATTATCCTCAGGAAAAAGTACCAGTTCATCCAGCTGCTGCAGCTGCCTGTAGCTTTCATCTTCGGGTTTATGACAGATGCGGCGATTGCGGTGATAGATGGGATAAATCCCGCCAATTATCTGATGAGGTGGGTGTATTGCATCATCGGCCTGGTCATACTGGCTGTAGGAGTTAGTATGGAAGTGACCTCCCGGATCACTACCCTGGCCGGAGAGGGTTTTGCCCTGGCTCTCTGCCAGGTGATTCCAAAGAAATTCTCCACGTTAAAGATATGTACAGACGTCTCTCTGGTCATACTGGCTGTCATAGTCTCTCTTATCGGAATGCACACTGTGAAAGGAGTCCGCGAGGGTACTCTGGCTGCGGCCATCTTCGTGGGACTGCTGACCAGGAAGTTTAATCCCATGCTGGAGAAATTTGAGGAGAAAGCGCTAAAATAACGTAAAGGGCTGGTTCAAAAACGTTTTATGGTCATCGATTTTGTGGTATCATAGGCATATATTTCCGGTGGAGGGAAATGCTGTGGAAATAAGGGATATGACCGAAAATGAACAGAAGATAGCGGCAAAGGCATTTGTGAAGAGCTGGACCGGCCGGGGCTATGAGAAGGGCGAGAGCCAGTTATTCTGGATGGAGCTTTTGCAAAATGTCTATGGCGTGGAGAATCTGTCCCAATATATCACATTCGAGGAGCAGGTGCACTTGGATCACACCAGCTTCATTGACGCCGTGATCCCCGAGACGAGGGTGATGATAGAGCAGAAAGGTCTGGGGAAGGACCTGAATAAGGCCATAAAGCAGTCCGATGGATCTCTCCTCACTCCCTTTCAGCAGGCGAAGCGGTATATCACGGAGCTGCCCCTCTCACAGCATCCGCGATGGGTGGTCACCTGCAATTTTTCTGAATTCTATATCTACGATATGGAGCGTCCCGGGGGCGACCCGGAGATAGTGCTGCTTAAAAATCTGCCGGAGGAATACTACAGGCTGGACTTTCTGGTAAGTTCCGGCAGTGAGCATATAAAGCGTGAGATGGAAGTCTCCATAGCGGCCGGTGAGATAGTCGGCCTGTTATATGATGCCTTCGCAAAGCAGTACGCCGATCCTGAAAGTAAAAGCACCCTTCACAGCTTAAATGTGCTCTGCGTCCGCCTGGTATTCTGTCTCTATGCTGAAAATGCCGGTATCTTTGGCCATTATGCTATGTTCCACGATTATATGGCTTCCTTCGATACCCGGCAGATGCGCAGGGCCCTGGTGGAGCTTTTTAAGGTCCTGGATACTCCCCTGGAAAAGCGGGATCCCTATCTGGCAGATGACAATCCCCTGGCGGCTGCTTTCCCCTATGTCAATGGCGGCCTGTTTTCCGATGAAGATATTGATATACCCCCTTTCACAGAAGAGATCCGTGATCTGCTCCTTGATAAAGCCAGTGCAGGCTTTAACTGGTCTGAGATCAGCCCCACTATCTTCGGAGCTGTCTTTGAGAGCACCTTAAACCCGGAGACCCGACGCTCCGGGGGCATGCACTATACAAGCATTGAAAATATCCATAAGGTCATAGACCCGCTGTTTCTGGATGACTTAAAAAAGGAATTTGCAGATATCTGCGCCATCACTGTGGAGCGCACCCGCAGGAAGAAACTGATGGATTTCCAGAAGAAGCTGGCCTCGTTGTCTTTCATGGATCCGGCACTGGGCAGTGGAAATTTCCTCACGGAATCCTACCTCTGCCTTCGCCGCCTGGAAAACGACGTTTTAAGGGAGCTGGGCCACGGCCAGATGTCTTTTGGCGATGAGGAGATGTCCCCCATACAGGTCTCCCTGGGTCAGTTCTATGGGATAGAGATAAATGATTTCGCTGTCACCGTGGCGAAGACTGCCCTGTGGATAGCGGAGAGCCAGATGATGCACGAGACAGAGGAGATAGTACTGATGCAGCTGGACTTCCTGCCGCTTAAGTCCTACACGAATATCGTGGAGGGCAATGCCCTCCGGATGGATTGGGAGGATGTGGTGCCCAGGGAGAAGCTTGACTATATCATGGGGAATCCGCCATTTGTAGGTGCCAGGATGATGGCTAGTGAACAGAAAAATGATGTCAATTCTATCTTCCCCGGATGGAAAAATGTGGGAAACCTGGATTATGTATGCTGTTGGTACAAGAAAGCCTCAGATTTAATGCAGGGAACTGATATAAGGGCTGCTCTCGTCTCGACAAATTCAGTTTCACAGGGAGAGAGTGTTGCAAATCTCTGGAAACCGCTTATGGCCGAAGGCGTACATATTGACTTTGCCCATCGCACTTTCAGATGGGATAGTGAGGCAAAGATAAAAGCCCATGTGCATTGTGTGATTATTGGATTCAGTGTGGCTCCTAACAATAAACAGAAAGTAATTTACACGGACAACAGAGCGCAAGTTGTCAATAATATCAATGGGTATCTGGTGGATGCCGACAGTGTCTTTATAGAAAGCAGAAAGAAACCTATTTGTGATGTCCCTATGGTTGTATTTGGGAATATGCCTAATGATGGTGGCAAACTGTGCGATTTTACTGGAGAAGAAAAGGATAGAATTGTCAAAGAGTTTCCAAACGCGGAGCCACTTTTCAAAAGATTTTTGGGAGCAACAGAATTTATCCATAATAAGGAGCGGTGGTGTCTATGGTTAAAAGGTGTATCACCAGTTGTAATAAACAATATACCACCGATTAAAAATGCGATAGCTGCAGTTAAAGAAATGAGAGAAAATAGTGCGCGTGCAGCAACACGTAAACTGGCAGATACTCCGTTTTTATTTGGAGAAATACGCCAACCAGAAGCGGAGTATATTATAATTCCAAGGCATTCTTCAGAGAAGCGGCGTTATGTTCCAATGGGATTTGTGTCATCTGATGTAATATGTGGAGATTCAAATTTGCTTCTACCTAACGCAACGCTATTTTATTTTGGCGTGCTCAATTCAAATATACATAATGCATGGATTAGAACAGTTTGTGGACGTATAAAAAGCGATTTTCGATACTCAGTAAATTTAGTTTATAATGATTTCCCCTGGCCGTCCCCGACAGATGCTCAGCGCAGCCGCATCGAGCAGACCGCCCAGGCCATTCTGGACGCCCGTGAGCTCTATCCCGACAGCAGCCTGGCAGACCTTTACGATGAGCTGACCATGCCGCCGGAGCTGCGCCGTGCTCACCAGCAAAACGACAAGGCCGTTATGGACGCCTACGGCTTCACGAAAGGCACCGCCGCCTACTCCAGCGAGTCCGCCTGCGTAGCCGAGCTGATGAAGATGTATCAGGCATTAGTGGAAAAAGATGGGTTGACAGTATAATAAGTAAAAACGGCGATAAAGTGTTATGTAACATGACATTTTATATGGTAATTCTGTTTTTATTATGATATTCTATCATTAAATTAGCAATGAAAATTTTGGCTTGGATAGAACTGGGAAGGAAGTGCTTTTATTATGATGTATCCTTATATGACATTAGGGGATGATACGGAAATTACTCATTCTGAGATGAAGCCGGATGGACGGGTAAAAGTATATATAGAGACTCCTGATTTGAAGGATGGTTTCCATCATGCCACCTGTTATCTTCCTGATTATTCATGGGAGAATATTTATGGTTATTCAGAGAAGGAGATGGCTTACTACAGAAAATTAATCGGTGATAATGCACATCTCATTCTGGAATTTTCCATGAGGGGAGGATTTGCAAATGCCGCAAATTTTTAGGATTGATTCTTATATAGTTTATTTTTGGTCTAATGAAAATGACCCTTTGGAGCCTGTCCATGTGCATATAGCGGAAGGGCGTCCATCTGCAAATGGGACAAAAGTCTGGATTACCCGGGCAGGAAAGGCTTTGCTTTGCAATAATACATCTAAGATTCCCGAGAGAAAATTGAATAATATTTTGAGAATGATTGAAGCTAATAGTTCTACAATCATGGATCAGTGGTATGAGCAGTTTGGAGAAATCAGATATTACTGCTGAGAAGAGGTTAGATACAGATCTTTCCTTAACGATGCAGTGAATAAAGCCGTGGATGAATGTATTGCCGAAGGGATATTGGAGAATTTCCTGAGGCAGAACAGAGAAAAAAATTGTGATGAAAACATTTGAATGATGTTAATTTTAACCCCCTCGAATTCGAGGGGGATTTTTGGAAGTAGAGGTGACTTCTTCTTTTTGTGGTAAGGCGTCGGGTTTTATGGTATCATTAATTTATATTCCCGGAGGAGATTGCGTTATGTTTGATGAGGTTAAGTTGAAAGAGGCTTTAGAGGCTTACAAGAAGGAATTTTATCCTTATATTTGGGAAGATAACTATGAAGGAGAAAATTTTAAGTGGATAGCTATTAAGACATTTCAGGATAACTGGGATATTGAGGCCGCTGATTTTCCTGACATGCTTGAGAGGGCATTGTCAAAGACAGATATGCTTTTGGTAGCTGCAGCATTTTTCCCCAAGGCTATGATACTTGGATTTGCCAGGAGTGATCCTGAAGGTGTGCGTGCCATGTTCCGGAAATTGTTTGATGAGGATAAGGATGTGGTGGAGCGGATCGAAAAGTTCAAAGCGGATTCTTTAAATATGCTTCATACATACGGAGGCAAGGCAAAAAATCATTTTCAGGATGAGCATGTTGCCACTATCTACCTTTGGCTCCGGTATCCTGATAAGTACTATATTTATCGCTACGGTGAGGCAAAGAAACTGGCTGAAGCCGTGGGCTCGGATTATAAGATAAAGCAGGGTGCCTATGAAGATAATTTAAGGAATTATATTAAGCTTTACGACGAGGTGCGTGAGGTCATCTCCCACGATGAGGAGCTGATATCACTGCTACACAGCCATTTGACGGATGACTGTTATCAGGATACCACTTATCATACACTTACATTTGATTTCAGCTTTTATATCAGGAATTATTACTCAAAGGGGAGAACACTTTACAATAAATATGATGGATGGTTCCCCACGGATTATTCCCCGGAGATTTCCGTGGATGACTGGGTGGAACTCTTACAAGATAAATCTGTTTTTACACCGGAAGCTTTGAAAATCGTTAAGCGCATGAAGGACTATGGCGGACAGGCCACCTGCACGCAGCTTTCAAAGAAATATGGTAATACTATTAACTTCTATAATAGGGGATCGGTGGCTCTGGCGCAGCGCATAATTAAGAAGACTAATTGTCCACTTTCAAAGAAAGATGATGGGTCCACCAGGTATTGGTCAGTCCTGTATACCGGGAAATATGCAAGCTCAAAAGATGATGGTGTTTTTATATGGAGACTGAGGGATGAATTGTCAGAGGCAATAGATAAAGTGGACTTGAGTAGCGTGCCTCTTTATGACAAGGGTGAGAATCCTTCACCTGATCCGAAACCGACTGCGCCATCTTATGAGCCTTATACCTGCGAAGATTTCTTCAATGATGTATACATGTCCGCTGAGCGCTATGAAATGCTGCGGGAGCTTCTGCTAAACAAGATGAATGTCATCCTGCAGGGTCCTCCCGGAGTGGGAAAAACTTTCTCCGCAAAGAAGCTGGCTTATTCCATCATGGGCGTGAGGGATGATTCCAGGATAGAGATGGTACAGTTCCATCAGAATTATTCCTATGAGGATTTTATCATGGGATACAGGCCGGACGGAGATTCCTTCAAACTGACGGAGGGGATTTTCTACAGTTTCTGCCAGAAGGCTGGAGAGGACAGCGGTCGGAAATATTTCTTTATTATTGATGAGATCAACAGGGGTAATTTAAGCAAGATTCTTGGCGAATTGATGATGACCATAGAGAAGGATTATCGCAATACAGAGGTCACTCTTGCCTATAACGGAAAGAGATTTTCCGTGCCGGACAATCTCTATATCATTGGCATGATGAACACTGCAGACAGGAGTCTGGCTATGATAGACTACGCACTGCGCAGGCGGTTCAGCTTCTTTAATATCGTTCCCGGTTTTGATTCCGACGGATTTAAGAAATATCAGGCCGGCCTGAAAAATGAGATTTTTGATGCACTGATCGAGCAGGTGAAAAAGCTGAACAAGGCTATTGCTGAAGACAGTTCTCTTGGCAAAGACTTTATGATAGGCCACAGCTACTTCTGCGGGAGGAGCGAATGCACCGATGTATGGATGAGGTCTGTGGTGGAGTTCGATATTATCCCCATGCTGGAGGAGTATTGGTTTGATGAGCCCAAAAACGTGAGCAACTGGGCGATCAATCTCAGGGGAGTATTTAATGACAAGTGATAAAGGCATTTTCATTAAAAATATTTACTACATGCTTTCCTATGCCTTCAAGATCCTGAAGCAGACCCATTATGAGAAGGTGGCGGCGGAGGAGTTCGAGAACGTGCAGGATCTCTTTGCTGCCATACTCGCCAAAGGAGTGGCCCAGCAGGTGAAGCAGGGCCTGTACCGGGAATATATTCCGATGGAGGAGACTCTGGCGGTCATGCGTGGCAAGCTGGATATGCAGGGAACAATCCGCAACAGGATACAGCGCAGGCAGAAGCTGGACTGCGAATACGATGAGTTGTCAGAGAATAACCTGATGAATCAGATCATAAAGACGACCATGTATTATCTGGTGAAGGACAGCGGCGTAAAGCAGGAGCGGAAGAATGCGCTGAAAAAGCTGTTGGTATATTTTGATGGGATAGAAATGCCGGAGCCGTCGTCCGTACAGTGGAACAGGATCCAGTATCAGCGCAACAACCGCAGCTATGAGATGCTGATCAATATCTGCTATCTTGTCCTGGAAGGCATGCTGCAGACCACGGAATCCGGGCAGTACAGGATGGTGGCCTTTTCAGATGAACATATGGAGAGACTCTATGAGAAATTTATTCTTGAGTACTACAGGCAGGAGCATACGGAGCTGGATGATGTGCGGGCTGCAGAGGTAAAGTGGGACCTGATGGGTGAATATGAGCCCGGCACATTGAAATTCCTGCCGAAAATGCAGACCGATGTCATGCTCCGGATGGGTAACAGGACGTTGATAATTGACGCCAAATACTACACCCGTGTCCTCCAGAGCCAGTACAATAGGGAGACCTTCCATTCAAACAATCTTTACCAGATTTTTGCATACGTGAAGAATACCGACATCGGCAATACCGGGAATGTTTCAGGACTCCTTTTGTATGCCAAGACGGATGAGGATGTCACCCCGGACACTGTATTTAATATGGCCGGAAACCAGATAGGCGCAAGGACGCTGGATTTAAATAAGGATTTTTCGCAGATCCAGGCGCAGCTGGACGGCATCTTGGGTGAATTTTTGGTAGATGAAAGAATGAAGTGCGCATAATTACAAAGGCCAGATATAACAGATGAACGCGCCGGATAATATGGTGTGATACACAATTATTTCTGATATTAAACTTTGAGAAAAGGAGGTACTTAGATATGTGTAACCTTAGCGAGGGAATATTGGAGAGAGGCATAAAACAGGGCATAGAACAGGGCATAGAACAGGGCATAGAGCAGGGCATAGAACAGGGAATGGAAAAAGGCGCTGACCATGTAAATGACCTGAACAAGAGACTTGCAAAGGATGGCAGGACTGATGACATAGTTAAGGCCGCCAATGAGCCTGAGTATCAGAAGCAGCTGTTTGCAGAGTATGGGATAATTTGAAAACAGATGATGATCACATAGTATGAGCGGAGATCCATGTCAGCAATCTCCGCTCATTAATTCTGGATTTCAATTGCTCTGGTTATAGATCAGTGTATCCCCCACAGAATCGTCACCGTGTCGGTCACGTCGATATCGTCCGTCCCATCACTTCATCAAAATGCTTCAGCGTGTCAGTCATCAATGTCCAAAATTTTCTGATGAACCTGGTGTTATAATATGTTATTATAGTATCAGCAGGATAATACGGAGCGGATGCGCCACGGCAGGGCCTGGAGTATCGGCAGTGCATTTTAGCGTCAGGAAGCTGCATGAGACTATAGTTATATACTACTATGAATTGTGATTATGGGCAGATTTTCAGGAAAAGGATAATGGATCTGGCGAAACGCTGCGATCAGTCCGGTATCTATACTTTTTCAGATTTCATGGACATGGAGAGCAGGCGCTGTTTTTTGAGATGGAGAGAGATTTGTTTTTTGCCCCATACACCCTTTTCG
>JAJPYU010000182.1 GCA_021204765.1 Clostridiales bacterium | reverse complement strand
GGGTAGGGTTTGCTTTCCCTTTCATTGCTTTCATTGTTTGCCCAACTAAGAATCCCATTGCTTTCTTTTTACCGTTATGATAGTCTTCAACAGACTTGGGGTTGTCCGCGATGACCTGCTCGATGGTGGAGCGGAGGGCGGATTCGTCGTTGACGGCAGCGAGGCCGTGATCCCTGACGTAGGCCACCGGGTCGATGTCGGACTTAAAGACTTCCTCGAAGACCTCCTTGGCGACGGGGCCGGTGATGGTGCCGGCATCCACCATGTCGATGAGAGAGGCCAGATGCTCCGGGGCGAAGGAAATGTCGTCCTCGTCCATGCTGTTTTCTTTGAGGAGACGCATGGTCTCGCCCATGAGCCAGTTGGATACTTTCTTGGGCTTGCCGCAGATGGCGGTGGTCTCCTCGAAGAGGTCGGCCATGTGCTTGGTGCCGGTGATTATCCTGGCGTCGTAGTCGGGGATGTCATACTCTTTCTTATATCGTTCCAGCTTTGCCGGTCTCATCTCCGGCTGAGCCGCGCGGATCTCGTCTATCCATTCGGCTGAGATTTCTACAGGGACCAGATCCGGATCCGGGAAGTAGCGGTAGTCCTGTGCGTCCTCCTTGGAACGCATGGCGTGGGAGCTCTCCTTATTGTCATCCCAACGGCGGGTCTCCTGTATGACTTTCCGACCCATCTCCAGGACTTCTATCTGACGCTCTCGTTCGCCATCAATGGCCCGGGCGATAGCTTTAAAGGAGTTTAAGTTCTTCATCTCGGTACGGGTACCTAATTTCTTGGAGCCCATGGGGCGGACTGACAGGTTTATATCTGCTCGCATGGAGCCCTCGTTAAGTTTGCAGTCGGAAGCGCCCAGATACTGGATGGTCTGCCTCAGGGTCTCCAGGTAAGCTATGACCTCCTCGGCGGAGCGCATGTCAGGCTCGGAGACTATCTCGATCAGGGGCACTCCGGAACGGTTAAAATCCACGATGGAGACATCCTCGAACTCGTCGTGGACCAGCTTGCCGGCATCCTCCTCCATGTGTATCTCGTGGATACGGACCTCCTTTTTCCCGGATGGGGTCTCGATCTCCACATGGCCGTCGCGGCAGATGGGGAGATAGAGCTGGGATATCTGGTAGTTCTGGGGATTATCCGGATAGAAATAATTCTTCCTGTCGAACTTGCAGTACCGGGTGATCTTGCAGTTTAAGGCCAGGCCAACGGCCACTGCGTATTCCAGTACCTGTTTATTAAGGACAGGCAGAGAGCCGGGCATGCCGGTGCAGACCGGGCAGGTGTGGGTGTTGGGTCGCCCGCCGAACTCAGTGGAGCAGGAGCAGAAGATCTTCGTCTTAGTCGCCAGCTCTACGTGGACCTCCAACCCTATCACTGTCTCATAATTTCTGCTCATCTCGCCACCTCCTTATCTGCTAAGGGTGAGTGCTTGTATTCTCTGGTCTGCTCGAAGCTGTAGGCTGCCCGTATGATGTTTTTCTCCATGAAGCAGTCGCCGATAAGCTGGAGACCTATAGGCAGTCCCTGTGAATCCATGCCGCAGGGAAGGGTGATGCCCGGCAGGCCTGCCAGGTTCACGGAGATGGTGTAGATATCGCCCAGGTACATCTTTATGGGGTCGCTTAAGGACTCACCCAGCTTCGGGGCTGTGGTGGGAGCCGCGGGGCCCAGGATCACATCGTATTTTGAAAAAGCCTCGTCGAAGGCTTTTTTGATCAGTGCCTTTACGCGCAGAGCCTTTAAATAATAGGCGTCGTAGTAACCGGAGCTGAGCACAAAGGAGCCCAGCATGATGCGCCGCTTCACCTCGGGACCGAAGCCCTCGGAACGGGATTTCTTGTACATGTTGTGGAGACCGTCATACTCCGCGGTGCGGTAGCCATATTTCACGCCGTCGAAACGGGAGAGGTTGGAACTGGCCTCAGCGCAGGCGATGACGTAGTAGGCCGGGATGGCGTATTCCACCAGGCCCAGGTCAAATTCCTCGACTATGGCACCCTTTTTCTCCAGGGCCTTTGCCGCGGAGAGGATAGCGGCTTTCACTTCCCCATCAAGGCCCTCGCCCAGGTAATCCCCGGGGATGCCGATTTTCATTCCCTTCACATCATCCACCAGGGCAGCTGTGAAATCCAGATCATTCCTGTCAAGGGAGGTGGAGTCGCTGTCGTCGTGGGAGGCGATAGCCTCCAAAATAGTGGCGCAGTCGGTGACATCCTTTGCTATGGGCCCAATCTGGTCCAATGAGGAGCCATAGGCTATGAGTCCGTAGCGGGAGACTGTCCCGTAGGTGGGCTTCATTCCGGTAACGCCGCAGAAAGAGCTGGGCTGGCGGATGGAGCCGCCGGTGTCGGAGCCCAGGGCATATGGCACCTCCTCAGCCGCAACCGCCGCACAGGAGCCGCCGGAGGAACCGCCGGGGACATGTCCGGTGTCCCAGGGATTCTTCGTCTCTCCGAAAGCGGAGGTCTCGGTGGTGCTGCCCATGGCGAACTCATCCATGTTGGTCTTTCCTATTATCACAGCGCCGACTGCTTCCAGATTCTTCACCGCGGTAGCCGTGTAGGCCGGAATGAAATTA
This sequence comes from Clostridiales bacterium, assembly GCA_021204765.1. Classification (GTDB taxonomy): domain Bacteria; phylum Bacillota; class Clostridia; order Lachnospirales; family Lachnospiraceae; genus Eubacterium_I. The sequence goes on along the minus strand of JAJPYU010000182.1, from coordinate 8,105 downwards.
TAAAGGATTTTGGAAGCGCAGGTGGTTAAGATGCCCCTGGTGCACATGTTATCCTTTATGGCTACGGGGACACCGGCCAGGGGACCGGTGAGCTCACCTGAATCGATAAGCTGCTGTACTTCATCGGCACGGCGCATGATGGCTTCTTCGTCCAGGACGGTGACAAAGCCGTTTACCATCTCTTCCTTATTCCTTATGGTGGTGAGACAGGCGGCCGCCGCCTCCCGCACCGTGACTTTCTTTTCTTTAATCGCCCTGCCGAGCTCCACGGCAGTCATACTCAAAATGTTCATTATGTATCCTCGTTACTTTCCGCTCCCGCACCAGGCATCCCGCTGCCTGTATGGGAAGAACGCGTGAACACAGCCTTTATCGTCTACTCACCTATGGTCTTGGGCACCTTGAAGCCGCCATCCTTCATGACGGGGGCATTGGCCAGGGTGGCCGCGCTGCCGTCGCCGTTTGTCACTACATCGGCCCGGAAGACATTTTTCACCGGGAAGACGTGGGACATGGGCTCTATGCCTGTGGTATCCAGTTCGTTAAGTTCATCTATGTAGTCCAGCATGTCGGCCATATCCTTTTTTGCCGCCTCGGCTTCTTCCGGAGAGAGCTCCAGCTTCGCCAGGATGCCCACATACTCCATGGTCTCATCGGAGATGACATTCCGCATCTTCCCATCCTCGCCCATGACTTTCATGACGTGGTTGGAGATCTCCTCGATCTCATCCTCGGATTCGCCGGGCTCGGCGGCAGTGACCACCTTTGCGGAGATGCCCAGGTCGACTATGCCGGTATTATTCCAGCCGGCGTTCTTTAAAATGCCTTCCCGGAGCATGCCGCATTTCTCCATGACCTTGCCTGCGTTGGTATTCTGGACGTCGTACCTGGCCCAGACACGGCAGACACCTACGTCCTCCATGAGAAAACGGAGGACTTCCGTCAATGCCTCGGTGGTGTAGCCCTGGTGCCAGAACTCTTTGCCCACGCGGAAATCTATTCTGGCGCTGGAGGTATGTTCGTCGAAATCACGAGCCTCAATGGCGCCGATGGCGTGCTCGGTGTCGTTTAGCTCAATGGCCCAGCGGTAGGTGGTGTCGCTTTCATACTCGGCCTCCCATCTCTTCAAATGTACGGCAGTGGCCTCCACGCTCTCCTGGGGAGACCAGTCCAGGTATTTGGTGACTTCCGGGTCGCAGGACCAGTTGTAGTACATGTCGTCGGCGTCCTCCTCGGTGAACCGGCGGAGGGTCAGCCGCGGCGTCGCCAACATTTGCGTGCCTAGATGCTTCATGATTGGATTCCTTTCATAAATATCTGTTGAGTGGCTTCACAGAAGAATGTATTCATAATAATTATGAACAATTCTTCTGCTCAGCCACATTTACGTTTTTCAGGATTTATGGCTCTAATCTGCTCAAGTCACGTGGAAACAGCGTGGCTTCCCTCACATTGTCTTCGCCGATTAATCTCATCGTCAGTCGCTCCAGGCCGATTCCGAGGCCGCCGTGGGGAGGCATGCCGTGCTTAAAGGCAGAGAGGTAATGCTCCATGCCCTCGGTCTCCATGCCGCGGGCGGCTATCTTGTCTAAGAGCATCTGATAGTCGTGGATGCGCTGGCCTCCGGTGGTGATCTCCAGGCCGCCCATTAAGAGGTCGAAGCTTAAGGTGTAGGTCGGATCCTCCGGGTCGTCCATGGCATAGAAGGGACGCTTCCTGGAGGGGTAGTGGGTGACGAAGACGAAGTCCGCGCCGTACTCCTCCTTGAAAAGCTTTCCTATCAAAAGCTCCTCCTCAGGCTCCAGGTCGAAGGGATTTCTAAACTGCCTGTCGTACTTTTTGGCGACCATATCCTTCGCTACATCGAAGCGGACCTGGGGGATCTCGTCTGTCCTCGGAAGCTTTCTGATGCCCAGGATCTCCAGCTCGTCGGCGTATTCCCGCGCCAGAAGCCCCATGGTGTACTGCAGAAAACCGGTCTCCATGGCCATGATGTCCTCGAAGCTGTCTATGTATCCTATCTCGAAATCGAGAGAGGTGTATTCATTTAAATGTCTCTTGGTATTGTGCTTCTCCGCACGGAAGACCGGGGCCGTCTCGAAGACCCGGTCGTAGACGCCCACCATCATCTGCTTGTAGAACTGGGGGCTCTGCTGGAGGATGGCCGGGCGGTGGAAATATTCCAGCCGAAAGAGATTTGCTCCGCCCTCGGCGCTCTTTGCACCCAGCTTCGGGGTGTGGATCTCGGTAAAGCCCTGGCTGTAGAGGAAATCGCGGAAGCCTCTGGTGATACCTTCCTGGATCTTGAATTTCGCCCGCTCGTTGATGTTCCTGAGGGCAATGGGCCTGTAATTTAATTTCGCCTCCAGGGAGGTGTTAAGCCTCTTTCTGGAAATCGTAAGGGGCATGGGAGCCGCCGGCTGGGATAATATGCGTAAGGCCAGGATGCGGATCTCATAGCCGTGGGGCGCACGCTCGTCGGGGCGGACGATGCCGGTGAACTCTACTGTGGATGCCTCGTGTATGTCTTTGAGAGAAAAATCGGAGACGCCCTCCTCCCAGACGCACTGCATGAGGCCGTCGCGCTTCCGGAGGATAATGAAAGCCACCTCGCCCATGTCGCGGATGGCGTGGATGGCGCCGTTTACCTTTACCTCGCAACCGTCCATGGCCGCCCCGTCGATCTCGCCGATTTCCAGGGTATCTTTTTTTGCAACTCCTGTAATCATCTTCATAAAAGAATACTCCAATAAACGTACTGGGAAAAAGATAGCATATTTCGCCGATTATTGCAAGCGCAGACAGTGTATCCTGCCCGAAAACTCATGTTTACAATTTTTTCTTTTTACTATATACTAAGGGCGCCCGCAAAAAATGAGTTCGTCGGGAAACAGGAAAGGAATGGAAATATGAGTTTACGGGAGAACGCCCGCAAGCCGAAAGGGATCGGCGGGAGAATAGTGCTGAATCGGATGAATGGCGGAGCGCATGCGGAGCTGTCCGCATGGGGATATTCGCATCTGGAGCTGGATGGAGTCAAAAATATCCTGGAGGTGGGCTGCGGCGGCGGTGCCAATGTAGCGAAGCTGCTGGGGAAGTGCCCGGAGGCGAAGGTCACCGGCATCGATTATTCAAATGTCAGCGTGAAAGCCAGCAGGAAGTTTAATGCGACTGCTATAAAAGAGGGCCGCTGCACCATAGAGCCGGGAAATGTCATGGAGCTGCCCTACGCTGATGGCAGCTTCGATCTGGTCACCGCCTTCGAGACCATATATTTCTGGCCTGATCTGCCGAAAGCTTTTAAACAGATTTACCGCGTCCTGGCTCCCGGCGGCAGATTCTTCATCTGCAACGAGGCCGACGGTGACCACGAGGAGGAGAAGGCCTGGGAGGACGAGATCTCCGGCACTAAGGTATATAAGGAGGACGAGCTGCGGGCGTATCTTAAAGGTGCCGGCTTCACCAGTGTGACCACAGAGCGCAATCCGGATAAGCATTGGATAATTTTCATAGCGAAGAAGGCCTGAAAAAATGTGCAGCTTCGCCAATCTGCGGTACCTCACAGACCATTCCATTTGTGCAAGAAGGAGAATAAGTGAATTTGTTGTAAATTTTCACAAAATCCCGGGAAATCTACTTGCAAATTTAGGTGCATTATGATAACATATCGCTACAATCATCGAATGTAAGCGATTTGCATGGATGGTTCAGGGAGGTGACTTAAAATAAAAAGCGGTCTATTTAAATTCTTTCGTGAGTACGCGCAGGTATTCAGATTTATGTTTACCGGCACTATTTCAGAGAGAAAGTAACGACTGAGGTCGTATTGGAAAGGGAGGCATGAGCAAGGCTTGTACCTCTCTTTTTGAGTTACCGATGAGATTGCGCATGTGCATGTGGCTGCCGTGTGAGCAATATTAACTTAACGAGGTACCTCCAAAAAATCCTTGACAAAGGATTTTTTATCGCTATAATAATGAGGCGGAGGAAATCGCTAATAACGATAGCGATATAGAGAAAACTTATGATCGTGACATATCAGACATTGGTTATTTTAATAAGTGTATTTGGATTCCTGTTGGGCAGCGTGCTCTTCGCGAAGGTGGTGCCCAGAGTCGCCAGGGGGATTGACATCGAACAGGTCAGCGAGGACGGCAATCCGGGTACGTCAAACGTCTTGAAGTACTGCGGCGCGAAGCTGGGCATACTGACCGGGATATTCGAGTTCGGGAAGGGCTTTCTGCCGGTGGCGATCGGGCTGGCTCTGATACCCGTGGAGGAGCGGACGACCCTGTTCGGGCTCATCATCATTGCGCCGGTGCTGGGGCATATGTTCTCCATTTTCCATTATGGGAACGGCGGCCTGGGAGTGGCTCCCGCCTGCGGGGCTCTGATATGCGTGTTTCTCCAATGCAGGCTGGCACTATTTATGGTGGCGCTCTACATACTTGCCAAGTTTGTGCTGCGCTTTAAGCATCAGCATCGCCGGACCATATTCGTATTCGGATGTTTTTTGGCAATGACCCTGATCTTCGGGCAGAATCCCATATATACGCGGGCTTTTGCCATCCTCGCCACGGTCATCATCATAAAGTGCCTGTATGTGGAGTTAAAGAGCGAGGATGCCGACACCATTCCCCAGTCCGGAATGTCCGAGGGAGAGATGGGGAATATGTTAAACTAACACTTGCAAGTCGAAGATATATATGTTACATTGTGGGCGGACGAATGATAGCAGCATTACATTCGGGCACAACGAACCCCTGAGGAGGGGTAGCTCCTCAGGGGTTCTTCCTCGTTATTGGTGAATCAGCGTGAATTGTGAGAAAAAAGACTTAATTTTATATGCTGTGACTGATAGGTCATGGTTAGGTCAGAAAACTCTGGCCCAGCAGGTGGAGGAGGCCCTTATGGGCGGGATCACCATGCTGCAGTTGAGGGAAAAGAGCCTGGGAAAAGAGGAATTTCTCGCAGAGGCGCGGGAGATAAAGGAGCTCTGCGACAGATACGGTGTGCCCCTTATCATAAATGATGATGTGGAAATCGCAGGGGCGGTGGACGCCGCCGGGGTGCACCTGGGGCAGGAGGACATGGATCCGGGAGAGGCACGGAAGATACTTGGGCCGGAGGCGATTATCGGGGTGTCAGCACGGACTGCGGAGCAGGCACTTCTGGCGCAGCAGCTAGGCGCGGACTACCTGGGAGTCGGTGATGTCTTCGGGACCGCCACCAAGGGTGACGCAAAGCGCATCAGCCGTGAGACCCTCGCCGCGATCTGTCATGCTGTCGATATCCCGGTGGCCGCCATCGGAGGCATTACGGCGGAAAATGTCACGCAGCTTAAAGGCAGCGGCATCGCCGGTGTCGCGATAGTCAGCGCAGTGTTTGCACAGAAAAATATTAAAAATGCTACAGAACAGTTAAAGAATGAACTAAACATAAATTTAACAGGAGATTTTCTATGAGAAAAACAGCTTTGACGATAGCCGGCAGCGACTGCTCCGGCGGTGCCGGGATACAGGCGGACTTAAAGACCATGATGGCGAACGGTGTCTACGCCATGAGCGTCATCACAGCCATGACGGCCCAGAATACCACAGGGGTGGCGGCGGTGCAGGAGAGCACCCCGGAATTTCTGCGGCAGCAGCTGGACTGCGTCTTCACCGACATTTTCCCGGATGCGGTGAAGATCGGTATGGTCTCCTCGGCGGAGCTCATCAGGGTAATTTCGGAGCGGCTGAGATCCTATGCGCCGAAGAATATCGTCCTGGATCCGGTGATGGTCTCCACCAGCGGGAGCAGGCTGCTGCGTGATGACGCAGTGGAGGTATTGAAGACTGAGCTTTTCCCGCTGGCGACGGTGATCACGCCCAATATCCCGGAAGCTGAGCTGCTGATCTCTTCCTATATTAGTGTCAGGGAAAATGACAAACCGGCAAGGAAATCCGGCAATGCGGCGGAAAACAGACAGGCAAGCCTGCTTAAAACCGGGAAGATCCGGAGCGGTAAGGAGATGGAGGCTGCGGCTGCGATCATAGGGGAGACATATGGATGCGCGGTTCTCTTAAAAGGCGGCCACAGCGTCAATGATGCCGACGACCTGCTCTATCAGGACGGAGATTTCACCTGGTTTACCGGGGAGCGCATAGATAATCCAAACACCCACGGAACGGGATGCACCCTGTCCAGCGCGATAGCAGCCGGGCTTGCAAAAGGCATGGATCTGCCCGATGCGATTTGGGACGCAAAAGCATATATTACCGGCGCACTGAAAGCCGGTCTGGACCTGGGGCATGGCAGCGGGCCTCTGGATCACGGATGGATGGTGTAAAGCGAGCCTGAAGCGTACATATGTCTGTCCAGGCTACCGTATGGGCAGCAGCCGTCTGAATTAACAATATTTTTATAGTAATCACCCCGCGATTATGCTATACTTAGCATTGCTTGCGGGGTGTTGTACTTTTATAATGTTGCGGTGCTCACGAACTGAGCATGTGAGTTTAGCATCAATATTCCCCAGTAGTTTGTATAGCAAAGGCAGAAAAGAGTGGAGTGAAAAGATGGCAGATGACAAAGATTTGAGAGAGAATGATACTGAAGAGATTAAGGATACCGGGGCGGCTGAAGTGACAGTCGCCGATGAGGGAAAGGACACTGCTCCTGCCGGGAGCACGACCAGCCCCGATGTCCCTGACAGGAAGCCGACAGACGGCAAAAAGGATGACGACATCGAGGAATTCTGCATGATGTGCCACCGCCCGGGGAGCAAGTGTGGGAAGCTCTTTCGCATGCCGAATAATATCTGCATCTGCGAGGACTGTATGCAGAAGACTTTTGACGGCATGGCAAATATCGGCGGGCTCTATCCGGGAATGCCTTCCATGGACATTGACATCAGCGATATGTTTAAAAACAATGAAGGAAAGAAGCCCAGCATCAGCTTCATCAACATGGCCGATCTGGCGGGAATGCTGGGCGGCGGCCAGCAGAAAGTGAAGAAGAAAAAGCCGAAAGAGGATAAGCAGGATGCTGAACCGGCCATTGATATAAAGAAAATGCCGGCACCCCACAGGATAAAGGCCAGCCTGGACGAATACGTCATCGGGCAGGATCACGCCAAGAAAGTCATGTCTGTGGCGGTTTACAACCATTACAAGAGAGTGTCCCAGTCAAAGAACCTGGTGGACGACGGCGTGGAGATAGAGAAGTCCAACATGCTGATGGTGGGACCCACCGGCTGTGGCAAGACATATCTGGTGAAGACCCTGGCGAGACTGCTTAATGTCCCTCTGGCAGTGGCCGACGCCACCTCCCTTACCGAGGCGGGATATATCGGCGACGATGTGGAGAGCGTGGTCTCTAAGCTGCTGGCTGCGGCGGACAATGACGTGGAGAAAGCGGAGCACGGCATCATTTTCATAGATGAGATAGACAAGCTGGCTAAGAAAAAGAACGCCACCCAGCGGGATGTCAGCGGCGAGTCAGTGCAGCAGGGATTGCTGAGGCTGCTTGAGGGCTCCGAGGTGGAGGTGCCGGTGGGTGCCATGAACAAGAACGCCATGGTTCCCATGACCACGGTGGACACCTCAAATATCCTTTTCATCTGCGGCGGGGCTTTCCCCGGACTGGAGGATATCATAAAGGAGCGGCTCAATGAGCATGCCGCCATCGGCTTTCGGGCAGATCTGAAAGATAAATATGATGACGAGGAAAATATTTTCCGCTATGTTACCACGGAGGATCTGAGGAAATTCGGAATGATACCGGAATTTATCGGGCGGCTGCCCATACTCTTCTCGCTGGACGCCCTCTCAGAGGACATGCTGGTGCAGATCCTGCGCAAGCCGAAGAATGCCATAATCAAGCAGTACCAGAAGCTGCTGGCCATGGATGAGGTGGATCTGGAGTTCGAGGAGGATGCGCTGAGATCCATCGCACAAAAGGCGAAGGAGAAGAAGATAGGTGCCAGGGCGCTGCGCTCCATATTGGAGGACCTGATGCTGGATATCATGTATGAGATTCCGAAAGACGACAATATCGGGCGCGTGACGATCACGAGGGCGTACATTGAAAATACCGGAGGGCCTATTATAGAAGTTAGGGGG
>JAJPYU010000099.1 GCA_021204765.1 Clostridiales bacterium | reverse complement strand
TCGATAGCACCTACCGGGCATCCGTCTGCGCAGGAACCGCAGCTGATGCACTCATCAGCATTGATTTCATAATGCTCATCGCCTGCAGAGATGGCACCGATCGGGCAAGTACCCTCACAGGACCCACAGGAAATGCAGCTGTCGTTGATCACATATGCCATGGTAAGACCTCCTTCTTTTAAATCTTCGCAAGCATCGTCTGCTTTGTATGAAACACTATAATACAAATGAAAGTGGATTGCAAGGACAAAAACGGATACAAGTCGTCAAAAATATATTATTTTGCGAACCCATCCCTGCCTACTGCCTGTATGTCCGCAGAAAATCCGCAAGGGCATCGGCAGCTTCCTTAAGCATTTCCACCCTGGGCAGGAAGACGATGCGGAAATGATCCGGCTGCTTCCAGTTAAAGCCGCTGCCCTGGACGATCAGCACCCGCTTCTCCCTTAAGAAATCCAGGGCGAACTGCTCATCATCCGTGATGTGGAATTTCTTCACGTCCATTTTCGGGAAAATATAGAATCCCGCCCTGGGCTTTACGGCGGTGATCCCGGGTATATTTATAAGGGCGTTGTAGATAAACTCTCTCTGCTCGTATACTCTGCCGCCGGGGACTATGTAGTTTTTCACGCTCTGGTATCCGCCCAGGGCCGTCTGTACTATGGACTGGGCCGGGACGTTGGAGCAGAGCCGCATATTGGAAAGCATGTTAAGACCCTCTATATAGTCCTTTGCTATGCGCTTGTTGCCGCTTAATATCATCCAGCCTATGCGGAATCCGGCTATCATGTGGGACTTTGACAGGCCGCTGAAAGTGACACAGAAGAGATCCGGGGCCAGGGAGGCTATGGAGACATGCTCTCCACCGTCCATGACCAGCCTGTCGTACATCTCGTCGGAGAAGATCATGAGGCCGTGGCGGCGGGCCAGATCCGCTATCTGTTCCAGGATCTCCCTGGGATAGAGAGCACCGGTGGGGTTATTGGGATTGATTATCACTATGGCCTTGGTGCGGTCGGTGATCTTGCTCTCCATATCCGCTATATCGGGATTCCACTCGGACTGCTCGTCGCAGATGTAGTGGACGGCCTTGCCTCCGGCCAGGGTGGCGGTGGCAGTCCACAGGGGATAATCCGGCGAGGGGATAAGTATCTCGTCGCCGTCGTCAAGGAGAGCCTGCATACTCAGGTTTATCAGCTCACTTGCACCGTTTCCGGTGTAAATGTCGCTTATCTCCACGTTGGGGATATTTTTCAGCTGGGCGTACTGCATGATGGCTTTCCTCGTGGAGAAGAGACCTTTGGAGTCGGAGTAGCCCTCGCAGTTTACAGCCTGCTGGCGGAAATCGTGGAGCACCTCCTCCGGGGCGCGGAAGCCGAATGGGGCGGGATTGCCTATATTCAGCTTCAGTATATTTATGCCCTCGTCTATCATGCGGTTCGCCTCGTCCACCACAGGGCCGCGGACGTCATAGAGGACATCGTTCAGTTTTGTGGATTTTTTTAATTGCTTCATATGTGTATCTCCCGTGTAAATGTGGTTATCTGCTGCTTTTTTTGTTGCTGTCCGGATCGGAGAAGCCGCTGAGCTGTCTGTCTCACCCCGCAGCCACCGGGGGCTCACTCCCAGCGCTTCTGCCAATATGCCGAGAATATCTGTACGCGGCACTGTCTTGCCGCTGCAGTACTGGCTCATGTGGCTCTTGCCGATATGTACGCCCGATGGTTCACCGATGGAGTTCACCAGCTGTATCAGGTCAGACTGTCTCAAATGTTTACTGTCCATTGCGGATTTTAACCGTTCTGCAAATGTTGACATATATTTCTCCTAAAGTTGAACTTCGCAGCTTTCAAATTGAACTTTGAACTATACGAGACAGATTATAGGGCGGGTTCAAAACGATGTCAAGGAAAAAGTTCAAATATATCTGCGCGTTTTGTGATCTAAAAGAAGAAAAATAACCTCTTTCGTTCATTGATGCGTTGTGGTATCATGGTGACACCGGGTTTCAAAAGTCAGATAACGGATGTCTGTGCCCGATTGAATGACTTTGGAATCCTGGTTTTATCGGCAATGATCAGTAACGTGATAATTTTAAGGAGATCAGTTATGGCACAGGAAAAGAAATTAGTGGAAGCCATCACTTCCATGGACGAGGATTTCGCCCAGTGGTATACGGATGTGGTAAAGAAGGCAGACCTGATGGAGTATTCATCCCTCCGGGGCTGCATGATATTTAAGCCTTTAGGCTACGCCCTCTGGGAGAATATGAGAAATGAGCTGGACCGCCGCTTTAAGGAGCAGGGGGTGGAGAATGTGTACATGCCGCTGCTTATCCCGGAGAGCCTCCTGCAAAAGGAGAAGGATCACGTGGAGGGCTTCGCCCCGGAGGTGGCCTGGATCACCCAGGGAGGTTTAAATGAGCTCCAGGAGCGCATCTGCGTCCGTCCTACCTCTGAGACCCTTTTCTGCGAGTTCTATAAAAATGATATCGAATCCTGGCGCGATCTGCCCCGGCTTTACAACCAGTGGTGTTCTGTGGTCCGCTGGGAGAAGGAGACCAGGCCTTTCCTAAGGTCAAGAGAGTTTCTCTGGCAGGAAGGGCACACCGCCCATGCCACAGCCGAGGATGCTCTGGAATGGACCATTATGATCCTCAATCTCTACGGGGATTTCCTGGAGGATTTCCTGGCCATACCGGTAATCCGGGGACAGAAGACAGATAAGGAGAAGTTCGCCGGGGCCGAGGCCACCTACTCAGTGGAGTCCCTGATGCATGACGGACAGGCCCTGCAGGCCGGCACCAGCCATTATTTCGGTGACGGCTTCGCCAAAGCCTTCGGCATCCAGTACACGGACAGGGACAACCAGCTGAAATATGTCCACCAGACTTCCTGGGGCGTGACCACCAGGATGATAGGTGCTGTCATCATGGTCCACGGCGATGATTCCGGGCTGGTACTGCCGCCGCGCCTGGCACCCACCCAGGTCATGGTGATCCCCATCCAGCAGAGGAAGGAGGGGATCCTTGATGCCGCTGCGAAGATAAAGGAAGAACTGTCCGCAGTAGCCCGGGTGAAAGTGGATGACAGTGACAAGAGCCCGGGATGGAAGTTCTCAGAGCAGGAGATGAGGGGTATACCAATAAGGATAGAGATAGGCCCCAGAGATCTGGCTGCGAACCAGTGCGTGGCTGTGAGACGCGATACGCGGGAGAAGACCATCATTTCCCTGGATGAGCTGACGACTGAGATCCCGAAGCTCCTTGAGACAATACAGCACGACATGTTCGAGCGGGCGAAAGCCCATCGGGATTCCCACATAAATGATGCCCGCGACTACGAAGAGTTTAAGGAGATCGTGAAGACGAAACCCGGCTATATCCGTGGGATGTGGTGCGGCGACCGCGCCTGCGAGGATAAGATAAAGGAGGAGACCGGGGCGACATCCCGCTGCATCCCTTTCGAGGATCACGACCGCATTTCTGAGACCTGCGTATGCTGCGGGAAGCCGGCGGAGCACCTCGTATACTGGGGTAGAGCGTATTGAATATAAAACTCCCGGAAAAGGTAACGTACCTTATCAACGAATTGAATAGAGCGGGCTTTGAGGCCTACGCTGTCGGCGGCTGCGTCCGGGATTCTATCCTGGGGCGCGAGCCTGAGGACTGGGATGTCACCACTTCGGCGAAGCCGGAGGAGGTCAGGGAGGTCTTTGCGGCCAGGGGGATCCACACCATTGACACCGGCATCGCTCACGGCACCGTGACGGTCATGATACGCCATGAGGGCTTTGAGGTGACCACCTACCGGATCGACGGAGATTATGGTGACGCCAGGCATCCGGATTTCGTGAGATTCACAGCCGATCTGATGGAGGATCTGAAGCGCCGCGACTTCACCATCAATGCCATGGCTTACAGCGAGACAGCCGGCCTGGTGGATGAGTTCGGAGGCCTTGCCGACCTGGAGCAGGGGATCATACGTTGTGTGGGTAATCCTGTGGATCGCTTTAATGAGGATGCACTGCGTATGATGAGGGCAGTGCGCTTTGCCGCCCAGCTGGGCTTTGAGATGGATGAGGACACTCGTGGGGCTATCCCGGGGCTGGCACCAAACCTGGCGAGGATCAGTGCCGAGCGTATACAGACTGAGCTGGTAAAGCTCCTGGTTTCACCTCATCCTGATAAGATGCGGGATGTTTATGATACCGGTATGGCTTACATCATCCTGCCGGAATTCTCCCGGATGATGGAGACCGCCCAGAATAATCCGAACCATCACGGCACAGTCGGAGAGCATACCATCTGTTCCCTGGCAGAAGTACCGCCTGATAAGGTGCTGCGCCTCACCATGCTTCTCCACGACGTGGGTAAGCCCGACTGCAAAAAGACTGACGGGAAGGGCATAGACCACTTCCACGGCCATCCTCAGCTGGGAGCCGAGATGGCAGGCCGTATCCTTCGCCGCCTGAAATTCGATAACGACACAATCGCCAGAGTCAAAGCCCTGGTAAAGGCCCACGATGACAGGCCTTATCCCCTTTCGGAGCGGGCGGTGCGCCGTGCCATATACCGGGACGGAGAGGACTGTTATCCGGATATCTTCACCGTCAAGCGGGCTGATATCCTGGCCCAGAGCAGTTATCTGCAGCACGAGAAGCTGGAGTATCTGGATGAATTCCGTGCTGTCTACGACCAGATCATCGCCGATGATCAGTGCCTCTCCCTGAAAGACCTGGCCGTCACAGGCTCTGATCTGATCGACATTGGATTGTCTCCCGGGCCAACGATAGGGCGCGTCCTTCGGTCTATGCTGGATGATGTACTTGAGGATCCTTCGCTAAACACAAAAGAGACCTTGCTAAATCGATACCGGCAGGGCAACTATTCTCAGTGATGTCAATATAATGATTGTCACAACGTAAATGGGGACTGTGTTAGATAAACTTGATTTCACGGATCATTCGGCTGATTCGTGAAATCCCACTGGTTTTATCTTACACAGTCCCCTTCAAAGACTTGAAAACTTTATTTTATTGAAGCCTTGGCTTTATAGCCTCTGTTAAGGCTTCTTTATGAGCTTCTGCTTCAGCCAGATCGCGCCCCTTCGTCGTGAAATACGTCTTGATCTTCGGCTCTGTCCCGGAAGGCCTCACCACGATGCTTTCCCCATTATCCAGAGCGTAGATCAGCACGTTCGCCCTCGGCAGCCCGGTCGCCTCCGGATCCAGATAGTCCGTCACAGACACGACCGCATGACCTGCGAACTCAGTCGGCGGATTCGTGCGGAAGGCGTCCATGATCCCGGACATCTTATCCATTCCGGTAAGTCCCGGGAACTCATAGCTGTCTACCTTATTCAGATATCGTCCGTACTCGGCGTAGATTTCTTCCAGTCTCTCTTTTACGGAGCTCCCGATGCTGCGGTAGTAGGCTGCCATTTCGCAGATCAGCATTGAGGCCACTACGGCATCCTTATCCCTGACGTATGATCCTGCCAGGTATCCGTAGCTCTCCTCGAATCCGAAGATGAAGCGTTCCTCCTCGCCTTTCTCCTCCAGCCCCAGGATCTGGTCGCCTATCCACTTAAAGCCGGTGAGCACACTCCTCATCTCCACGCCGTAATGCCGGGCCACTGCATCAGCCAGAGGAGTGGAGACTATGGACTTCACCGCTACCGGATCTTTGGGCATTGTACCATTGTCGATGCGTCCGGCGCAGATGTAGTCAAGCAGAAGTACGCCCATTTCATTTCCGGTGACCAGCTCGTAGGAGCCGTCAGGGCATTTCATGGCTATGCCCACCCGGTCGGCGTCCGGGTCCGTGGCCAGCATCAGGTCAGCCCCTGATTCCTTTGCCAGTTCCAATCCCTTTTCCAGGGCAGCGTATATCTCAGGGTTCGGATAGCTGCAGGTGGTAAAATATCCGTTTGGATACTCTTGTTCCGGCACGATGGTGATGTCGGAAATGCCGATATCCTTAAGTACTGTAGTGACAGGAACGAGTCCCGTGCCGTTTAGCGGACTGTAGACCAGCTTAAGCCCTGCGCTCCCGCAGAGGCCAGGTCTCACCTGGCGGCTCTCGATGGCTCCATAGAAAGCTGCTTTGGCATCATCACCCACGAAGTGGATGAGCCCTGCCTCCACGCCCTCGGCGAAGGACATATATTTCGCCCCGGTGAGCACATCGGTCTTTAAGATTTCCTCATATACTATCGCTGCGGCATCGTCAGTCATCTGGCAGCCGTCGGGGCCGTAGGCCTTGTAACCATTATATTGCGAAGGGTTATGTGATGCCGTGACCATGATGCCCGCATTGCAGTGATAACAGCGGGTGGCAAAGGACAGGGCCGGCACCGGCATCAGGGCATCCCAGATACGCACCTTTATGCCGTTGGCGGCAAGGACTCCCGCTGCGGTCTTAGCGAAGACATCGCTCTTTAAACGGCTGTCATAGCTCACCGCCACAGTCTGTGTGCCGCCCTGGGTCTTCACCCAGTTAGCCAGACCCTGCGTAGCCTGTCTTACCATGTAAATATTCATCCTGTTAGTGCCCGCACCCAGGACTCCGCGGAGCCCTGCTGTGCCGAATTTCAGCTGCACTGAGAAGCAGTCCTTTATCTCGTCATCATTTCCCTCAATGCGCATGAGCTCCTGGGTAAGGTCGATGTCCTCCAGGTCAGCCGCCAGCCAGCGGGCGTATTCATCCCTATACATATAAAAACCTCCTCGTGTAAATATTATGATGCTAAGGTCAAAAAGTATGATGCCATAAGATCAGATGAAAGCATCTGGTTTGTGTCGAGTTTAACTCCGGTATCTAGAATAGCATAAGGGAAAATGATTATCAAGCTAACTTTTTTGGAGTATTCTATTGACAAACGCCTGAAAATTCAGTATAAAGGTTTTGTTAATTCTTTATTTTTAAAACAGATGCCCGCTTTCGCCGGGTACTTTTTAGGAGGACACATTTATGAACAAAACAGATCTAGTTTTAGCAATCGCCGAGAAAGCTGAGATTTCCAAAAAGGACGCCGAGAAGGCGCTGGCAGCTTTCACCGGTACTGTTGCTGACGCCCTTAAGGCAGGCGACAAGGTACAGTTAGTTGGCTTTGTTACTTTTGAGGTTTCCGAGCGCGCAGCCCGCACAGGCCGCAATCCCCAGACCGGTGAGGCCATGACCATCGCCGCCAGCAAGGCTCCCAGGTTCAAAGCCGGAAAGGCCCTGAGGGATTCTCTGAACTAAGAGTGAGTATGTTTTTTACAGGGGCTGCTTCCTTTCGGAGGCGGCTCTTTTCTTTTCTATAAAAGTCCCGGACTGTAGCCAGACAGATGTACATTGGACGGGCCAGCCTGTATGAGCATAGTGGAGGAAATATCATGAGATTAGACAAATACTTAAAGGTCTCCCGCCTGATAAAGCGCCGTACCGTGGCCAACGAGGCCTGCGACGCCGGCCGCGTCATGGTCAATGGCAAAGTAGCGAAGGCCTCACAGAATGTCAGGATCGGGGATGTGATCGAAATCGCCTTCGGGAATAGATCCGTGCGCGTGGAAGTGCTCCAAATACTTGATACCACCAAAAAGGAAGAGGCAAAAGATATGTTCAAATATCTGTAGCTATGCGGGTGGAGGCTACCGTGTGAAAAGTAACGATATCCGTAAAAATGTTGAAATCTCTTGCAAAATGTGGGAAAAGAGCGTAGAATAACGCTCAGTGGGTGTTGTAGTTGCCTGAAAGGCAACATTTTTTCTGAGGGGGTACAATTCTGATGCGTCGCAGCAGAAAGAAAAAGAGAGCTCGTATGGGGAAGCTCTGTATTTCCTGTATGGTACTGGTGCTTATCGGCATCCTGTCTTTCCAGATAGTGAAGCTCTATCACAAGGATCAGGCGTACGAGGCGCAGCAGGAGGAGCTTCAGGCGGAGCTGGACGCTGAGGAGCAGCGCACTGAGGAGCTTGAGGCTGAGCAGGATTATGTGGGTACTGACGAGTATGTGGAGGATATGGCCCGGTCGAAGCTGGGCATGGTCTATCCGGATGAGATCCTCTTCAAGGAGGAGTAAGCCGGTCGACAGCGGAATATTTGAACAGAATCAGGGGAGACCTTAAAAAGTCTCCCCTTTCTACTGCTATGTATGAAAGTGTAAAATCATTCGCAAATAAATATCACATGTTTGATGGGACTGCCGGAGTGATCGTCGGCGTCTCAGGAGGGGCGGACTCAGTCTGCCTTCTTTTAATTATGGTGAGAATGAGCCGGGAGACGGGTTTTCCCCTGACGGCAGTCCATGTGGAACATGGCATCCGGGGAGAGGAGAGCCTGAGCGACGCAAAATTCGCCGAGGAGCTCTGCTTCCGCCTGGGAGTGCCCTTCAAAGAATATTCTGTCGATGCCCTCTCTTACAGTGAAAAGACCGGCCAGACCCTGGAGGAGGCGGCACGGTGCCTGCGCTATGAGAGCTTTTGCAAGGCCTGTTCGGAGTGCGGTGCGGACAGAGTGGCTGTGGCTCACAATGCTGACGACTGTGCCGAGACCCTGCTCTTTAATCTGGCTCGCGGCACGGGTATCCGCGGCATGGCCGGTATAAAGCCGGTGAGCCGCATGCCAGTGTTTGACAAGTGGGAACAGGGAGATGGAATGGCACCGCTGGCGGTAAAAGAAAAGAATGACGGGAAAGATATTTTAATTATCCGTCCGCTCCTTAATACTGCCTCAGAAGAGATCCGAAGCTGGCTTGACGACCGGGATCAGCCCTGGAGGGAGGATTCAACCAATGCCGATATTTCTTATTCCAGGAACCGCATCCGTCTAAATGTCATGCCGCAGCTGCGCAGGATCAACGCCGGAGCCGTCATCCACATGGCGGATATGGCAGGTCAGCTTAAGGAAATCTGTGATTTCCTGGATGAAGAGATTACAGATAAGGGCAGTGACAGTTTTCGGGTCATTGACAGTGGGAAAGAAGGCCGGAGTATTGAAATTTATTGTGAGCCCTTCCTTAAATTGCCTCCTGTCCTGCAGAAGCATTTGCTGGTTTACCTTATAGGAGAGGAGACCGGGAGCAGGAAAGATATCACTTCCACACATGTGGACAAACTGCTTGACCTGACAGAAGGTGCTCCCGGCAGAAGGATTTCCCTTCCATATAAGAAGGAGGCCAGACGGGAGTATGACAGGGTCGTTTTGTATCACGGGCCAGTCGCGGGACAGACCCGCAGCTTCGCCCATTTTGACATGGAACTGGCGGTTCCCGGTGTCACGGAGACCCCCGGCGGCCTCATTTTTAAGACGGAAATCCTGAGCCGTACTGATGTTTCCCAAAAAATCCCCAAAAAAAGATATACTAAATGGTTCGATTATGATAAAATAAAACTTACTGTGCGGATAAGGAACCGTCAAAGCGGTGATTATATGCAGACCACGGCCCAGGGTGGACACAGGTCGATAAAGCAA
Source organism: Clostridiales bacterium (assembly GCA_021204765.1). Taxonomy (GTDB): domain Bacteria; phylum Bacillota; class Clostridia; order Lachnospirales; family Lachnospiraceae; genus Eubacterium_I. The sequence continues at coordinate 1,374 of JAJPYU010000099.1, read as the reverse complement.
TATTTTATTGATGAGAAGATTGCCGCCGACCTGCGGGATGGGATAGCCCTTCTCGCAGATGGGGATCAGATCATCTGGGCAGTGGGCTATCGCATAAGTGAGGCTTACAGGGTGACTGGTGAGACCCGGAAAGTGTTGAAGGTCACTTGTTTCACAGGCAGTCAGAGCTGTTACGGGGATTGATTCAGGAAAGATCGCAGTGCAGCTGCTCTGGTTTTGTGAACACTAACATAGTATGCACAACATTTTTAATGAAGGAGAATGCTAAGATGGCAGAGGTTATCCATGAAATGTACAGCGAGGAGCAGGTGAACGCCCGCATACGCGAGCTGGGGGGCCAGATCAGTGCGGATCTGGCCGGAGAGCCGGTGAAGGTGGTATGTGTTTTAAAGGGTGCCAGTTTTTTTGCCTGTGAGCTGGCCAAGCGGATTACTTCCCCCGTTTACATGGACTTCATGTACTGCTCCAGCTACGGCGACGGCACCGTTTCCTCCGGGAAGGTGAAGATCACCCGGGATCTGGAGATGCCAATTGAGGGAGAAAATGTCCTTATTGCCGAGGACATCATAGATTCGGGACATACGCTTAAATTCCTCACTGAGGAATTCAGGAAGCGGGGAGCGAAGAGGGTGATGGTCTGCGTCATGCTTTCCAAGCCTGAGCGCCGCGAGGTGGAAGTGCCGGTGGATTATGTGGGCTTCGTAGTGCCGGATAAATTTATCGTAGGCTACGGCCTGGATTACGCCCAGAAGTACCGCAACCTGCCCTTTATAGGAACTATGGAGTTTTAAATCCGGGATTTTTAAGAAAAGCACGGAGGAAGTAAGAATTGAAGAGAGTTTTAAGGAGTATTGTCCCTTATATCATAGTCATCATAATAATCATGCTCATATTCAGGGTCATGGAGGGCGGCAGTGCATCCACGGTCACGTATAGCTACTCTGAGTTTCAGGCGGCCGTGGAGAGCGGTGAAGTCGAATCCATCACTATCAGCCAGAATGAGGAGGTTCCCACGGGTACGCTGACTCTTTATCTGGAGGATGGCAGCAAGGCCACGCTGGCGGTCTCGGATGTGGGCAGCGTGGAGTCTTACTTATCAAAAGAAAATTTCACCGATTATATCCTGCAGGATGTGCCCGGAGAGAGCGTATGGGTCTCTGTACTTCCCTCAATTATCATGGTAATAGTGGTCATTTTCCTTATAGTGATGATGACGGGACAGGCCAATGCAGGTACCGGCGGCAATAAGATGATGAATTTCGGCAAGAGCCGGGCGAAGATGACCACTGCGGAAAATGTGGATAAGGGCTTTGATGATGTGGCGGGCCTGGCTGAGGAGAAAGAGGAACTGGAGGGACTGGTGGATTTCCTTAA
>JAJPYU010000264.1 GCA_021204765.1 Clostridiales bacterium | reverse complement strand
CAACTGATCCGGCCGCGCACGGTAACGGATTTTTCGGGGTTCTTTACAGATTTTTTGGCTACAAATCCCCACCGCACATTTTTAAAAGGCGCGGAGGGTCGGCCGCCATGGTCTGCCCTCTTTTTTTGCCTCGAAGCGGACTTTTTGATCCTTGCGCATACAGAATCCGTGGATTTTGTGATTGACCGGATTTGATAAGAATGTTATACTTAAATCTCCGAGCAGCCGGGGCAGTAGCGGTGCCCTGTACCATCAATCCGCTATAGTTGGGGTGATACCCTGCCGCGGGTTTCCGATTGTAGAGCTGCCTCCTGTAAGTGGCGTGGATTCCCGGGTCTTGCGCGACGGGAACCTGTGAACCGGGTCAGGTCAGGAATGGAGCAGCCCTAAGCAGGATCTCCCGGGTGCCGCAAGGGTGCCTGGGATGAGTTAACTGCAGGAGTAACGTCTGGGGTCGGGATTCAACGCAGGGTGCTCGGATCTTTAAAAAAGTATGGCCATGCGGATTAGCGCATGGCTTTTTCAAAAATGACAGAAAATGGAGACCAATATGGACGCATCATATATTCAGAAAGTTTTATCACAGGTATCGGAAAATGACATATCGGTAGAGGAAGCAATGGAGAAGTTAAGGGATTTGCCCTACGAGGATATCGGCTACGCCAATATCGACCAGCACAGGAATCTGCGCACCGGCCGGGCCGAGGTGATCTTCGGGGAGGGAAAGGCTCCTGAGCAGATAGCCGGGATAGCCGGGCACATGGCAGAGACTAACGGACGGATACTTATCACCCGGGCCAGCGCCGGGGCTTTTCAGGCCGTGAAAGCGATACTGCCCCATGCCATATATCACGAGCTGCCCCGCATCATCACAGTAGGAGATGTGCCGGAGAGCGAGGACCAGGAGCATCCCATAGCCGTGGTGACTGCCGGGACTTCTGACATCCCCGTGGCCGAGGAGGCGGCTCTTACCGCCGAGTTTTTCGGCAGCAGGGTTGACCGGATATTTGATGTGGGCGTGGCGGGGATACACCGGCTTTTTGACCGAATGGACAGGATAAGAAATGCGGATGTGGTCATAGTCATTGCCGGCATGGAGGGTGCCCTGGCCAGCGTGGTGGGCGGCCTAGTGGAGGCACCGGTCATTGCAGTGCCCACCAGCGTGGGGTATGGTGCCAGCTTTGGAGGCCTGGCGGCTCTTCTGTCAATGCTGAACAGCTGCGCAAATGGGGTAGGAGTGGTAAATATTGATAATGGATACGGCGCAGCGTGTCTTGCAGATAAAATCCATAACAGATAATAAATATTGGAAACAACCCGGCTGATGCGTGTTCACTGAGAATATTCTTAGGTTGAGCTCAGACACCATCAATGCGGCTTAAAAGCCGCACTCCTCTCGGAACCGGGTTATTGTAATTTTTGCGGGGTCGTTTCTGATTCAGTCTCACTTGACGCTGATAACTGAGATAAGTATAATAATGAAAGAAATGACCCTTAGACGGAGACGGTGGGATTCGAACCCACGAGCCCCGAAGGACTACCTGATTTCGAGTCAGGCCCGTTATGACCACTTCGATACGTCTCCAATGGGCTATATTATAAAGTTTTTTGTGAAGTGAGTCAACTTATTTTAAGGCGAATGGCAGCCCAAAATTTCCCGGAGATTGACCGGCTTTGAGCCGGATAGGATGCAGAGGAGATTTTTTTAAGGATAGGAAGGAGAGACAGTATGGCGAGAATAGGAATGCTTACCAGCGGCGGCGACTGTCAGGCATTAAATGCTGCCATGCGCGGCGTGGTGAAAGGCCTTGGGAATTTGGGTGATCAGTTGGAGATTTACGGTTTCCTTGATGGGTACAGAGGCCTGATCTACGGTGACTGCCGCCTGCTGACATCCAAAGATTTTTCCGGGATACTGACCAGAGGCGGTACTATACTGGGCACTTCACGCCAGCCTTTCAAGCTGATGAGGGAGCCGGATGAGAATGGGCTGGATAAGGTGGAGGCCATGAAGCAGACCTATAGTAAGCTGGATCTGGACTGTCTGGTGATACTGGGCGGCAACGGGACTCAGAAGACGGCGAACCTGCTCCGGGAGGAGGGGCTTCACATCATCCATCTCCCCAAGACCATAGACAATGACATTTACGGTACGGACATCACTTTCGGATTCCAGAGCGCACTGGAGATAGCGACAAATACCATTGACTGCATTCATACTACCGCAGCCTCCCACAACCGGGTTTTCGTCGTGGAGATCATGGGGCACAAGGTGGGTTGGCTGCCCCTGCACGCAGGCATAGCGGGAGGCGCAGACATTATCCTTATTCCGGAGATCCCTTATGATATAGCTAAGGTAGTTGAGGCGGTGAACCACAGGACAAGCCAGGGGAAGGGCTTTACCATCCTGGCGGTGGCCGAGGGAGCCATTTCTATTGAAAATGCGGCGAAGTCCAAGAAGGAATTTAAGGAATACAAACGGACTGTCCAGTGGCCCTCCGTTTCCTATGAGGTGGCAGACCGTATCGCGGAGGCTACCGGCTGCGAGGTCAGGGTCACGGTGCCCGGACATATGCAGAGAGGCGGCAGCCCCTGCCCTTATGACAGAGTGCTCTGTACCCAGCTGGGAGCGGCGGCGGCACTGGCCATAGAGGAGCAGGATTACGGATGCATGATCGCCATGGTAAACGGGCAGACCACCCGTGTGCCTTTAGGAGAAGTGGCCGGGAAGCTTAAGACCATTGACCCGAATTGCCAGCTTGTACAGGAGGCCAAGCAGATAGGTATCTGCTTTGGGGATTAGCTTATGTCATACACGGCATTGTATCGAAAATATCGTCCTGCCGGATTTGATGATGTAAAGGGGCAGGATCATATAGTGACCACCTTAAAGAATCAGCTTGCTGCTGACAGGATAGGCCACGCCTATCTTTTCTGCGGCACCAGGGGCACAGGCAAGACCACCGTGGCGAAGATATTCGCCAGGGCTGTGAACTGCGAGCATCGTACAGATGGGAGCCCCTGCGGGCAGTGTGAATCCTGTCGTGCCATAGGCGCCGGTTCTTCAATGAATGTTATCGAGCTGGATGCTGCCTCCAATAACGGCGTGGAGGACGTCCGCCAGATAATAGAGGAGGTCTCCTATCCGCCTACCACCGGTCGATATAAAGTGTACATAATCGACGAGGTTCATATGCTCTCCATAAATGCTTTCAATGCGCTCTTAAAGACTCTGGAGGAGCCGCCTTCCTACGTGATATTTATCCTGGCTACCACGGAGGTCCACAAGCTGCCGGTGACCATACTCTCCCGCTGCCAGCGCTATGATTTCAGGAGAATATCCATAGACACGATAGCCGGCAGGTTGAAAGAGCTGATGGAAGAGGAAAATGTATCCGCCGAGGAGAAGGCCATACGTTATGTGGCCCGGGCGGCGGATGGTTCCATGCGTGATGCCTTAAGCCTAATGGATCAGTGCATCGCCTTTTATCCGGGACAGGAGCTTACCCTGGATAAGGTGCTGGAGGTGCTGGGCGCAGTGGATACCGATGTGTTTTCCCGGCTGCTTCGGGCAGTGCTCAATCAGAATGTAACTGACTCCATAGAGATATTGGAGGATGTTATTTCCGGGGGCCGTGAGCTGGGACAGTTTGCAAATGATTTCGTCTGGTATCTGAGGAACCTTCTGCTGGCAAAGAGTGCTGACGGCCTGGAGGATGTGCTGGATATGTCCGGCGAGCGCCTTGAATCCTTAAAGGAAGAAGCCGGGATGATAGACGACGATACTTTGATGCGCTATATCCGTATTTTCTCTGAGCTCTCCGGTCAGATGAAGTATGCGGCCCAGAAGCGGGTGCTTATGGAGATAGCCCTGATAAGACTGTGTCGTCCTGCCATGGAGACGAAGGCTGATGCACTTTTCGACAGAGTGTCGGATCTGGAGAGACGGGTTGAAAATGGCCTGGTTACTGTTCCTGCGCAAGGGATGCGGAGGAAAAAGGAAATGAATGAGAAAAAGAAGGCTCCTATGCCGAAAGCAATTCCGCAGGATATCAATGAGGTTGTGGATAATTGGGGATTAATTACCAGCAAATTGTCTGGTGCGATTAAGGGATATTTGAAAAATGTTACACTAAGTCTTGGAGATGGCAATGAATTGCTTTTGGTTTTTGAAGCCGATGACGATATGAACTATGATCAAATTCTTAAAGACGACCATATGAGAGAATTAAAAAATAAAGTGAGTGATTTGATAAAAAAAGAGGTGAACATAGTTTGCAGGTTGAATGATACGGGGAGACCGACAGATGAGACTTTTTGCAATTTGCAAAAGTTTGTCAATGCAAAAGTTGAACAGGAGTCTGAAGAAATGTTTAATAAGGCCGTTTTTCCACATGGCACAAATTAGAGTGACTGGGCGAGCCAAGGTTAAATATTTTAATCAGTGATTATTATTTTTAAGGAGGATTACCGAGGATGAGCAAGGGACGAGGCGGCTATCAGGGCGGAATGCCCACCAACATGAATAACCTGATGAAGCAGGCGCAGAAGATGCAGCGTCAGATGGAGGAGGCCAGCAAGGAGCTGGAAGATAAGGAAATCACGGCGGCGGCCGGCGGCGGGGCAGTTAAGGTCACTGTTTCCGGGAAGAAGGAGATAGTGAAAGTGGAGCTCTCCGAGGAAGTCGTGGATCCGGAGGATATCGAGATGCTGGAGGATCTCATCGTAGCGGCGGCCAATGAAGCCCTGCGCCAGATGGAAGAGCTCTCAGAGGCAGCCATGGGCAAGGTCACCGGTGGCATGAACGGAGGATTTCCCTTCTGATGGATTATTACAGCAAGCAGATCAGCAAACTTATAGAAGAGCTTTCCTCTCTGCCGGGGATAGGCAGCAAGTCGGCCCAGCGCCTGGCATTTCACATTCTTAACATGCCTGAGGACCGGGTAGAGCGGCTGGCTGACACCCTGGTGGATGCCAGGCATAATATCCGCTACTGTAAGACCTGCTGTACCCTGACGGATGCGGAGGAGTGTCCCATCTGCAAGAACCCTTCCCGGAATCACAGGCAGATAATGGTGGTGGAGAATACCCGCGATCTGGCGGCCTACGAGAAGACCGGGAAATATGATGGAGTTTACCATGTGCTCCACGGTGCCATATCCCCTATGCTGGGGATTGGGCCGGAGGATATTCGCTTAAAGGAGCTTATCAAGCGTCTGGAAAATGATGTGGAAGAGGTGATAATAGCCACGAATTCCAGCCTGGAAGGGGAGACCACGGCTATGTATATCAGCAAGCTGATTAAGCCCACGGGGATAAAGGTTTCAAGGATCGCCAGCGGCGTCCCTGTCGGAGGCGATCTGGAATATATTGATGAGATGACCCTGCTGCGGGCCCTGGAGGGCCGGGTGGAGCTGTAGCGAAATAAATGTCGGTGTATGTGCTGACAGAATTTAAAGAAAGGCGACGATCATGACAAAACCGGAACTTGAGAAGATTGCCGTGGAGGTGCGGAAGGGCATAGTCACCGCAGTCCACAGCGCCAGGTCAGGCCATCCCGGCGGGGCCCTCTCCGCGGTGGAGATTTTTACATATCTCTTTTTTGAGGAGATGAATGTGGATCCGACGGATCCGAAGAAAGAGGACAGAGACCGTTTTGTGCTTTCCAAGGGGCACACGGCACCGGGGTATTATTCCGTGCTGGCTCAGAGAGGATTTTTCCCTGTTGAGGAGCTGACCACTTTGCGTCACGTAGGTGCCAGACTCCAGGGCCATCCCGATATGAAGCACATACCCGGTGTGGATATGTCCAGCGGTTCCCTGGGACAGGGATTTTCCGCGGCAGTGGGGATAGCTCTTGCCGGAAAGATGGATGGGAAAAATTACAGGGTCTACGCCCTGGTCGGCGACGGCGAGATACAGGAAGGCCAGATCTGGGAAGCCTCCATGTTCGCCGGTGCCCATAAACTGGACAATCTGGTGTTGGTGGTGGACAATAACGGACTGCAGATCGACGGAAAGGTGGAGGATGTCTGCTCGCCTTATCCTATTGGAGCAAAGTTTGAGGCCTTTAATTTCCACGTTATCACCATTGACGGAAATGATTTCGACCAGATAGCGGCGGCATTTTCCGAGGCGAGAGAGACTTTGGGGCAGCCCACGGCCATCATAGCGAAGACGGTGAAGGGCAAGGGCGTCTCTTACATGGAGAATCAGATCGGCTGGCACGGAAAAGCTCCCAACGACGAGGAGTACGCCATTGCTATGGAAGAATTGAAGAAAGCGGGTGAAGCATTATGTCAGATGTGAAGAAGATAGCTACGCGTGAAAGCTACGGCAATGCTTTGGCCGAGCTGGGAGCCGAGTATGAGAATCTGGTAGTCCTGGACGCCGATCTGGCCGGGGCCACCAAGACGGGGACGTTTAAGAAGGCGTTTCCCGAGCGGCATATAGACTGCGGTATAGCTGAGGCCGACATGATGGGCATAGCGGCAGGGCTTTCCACCTGCGGGAAGATCCCTTTCGCCAGCTCTTTCGCAATGTTCGCAGCGGGACGGGCCTATGAGCAGGTGAGAAATTCCATCGGCTATCCGCATTTGAATGTAAAAATAGGTGCCACCCATGCCGGTATTTCCGTGGGGGAGGACGGAGCTACCCATCAGTGCAATGAGGATATCGCCCTAATGCGTACCATTCCCGGAATGGTTGTGATCAATCCCTGCGATGATGTGGAGGCCAGGGCGGCAGTCCGTGCAGCAGTGGAGTATGTCGGACCGGTGTATCTGCGCTTTGGACGGCTGGCCGTACCGGTGATAAATGACGAGGCCGTTTACAAATTTGAGCTGGGGAAAGGAATCACCCTGAGAGAAGGCAGGGATGTTACCATCATTGCCACCGGAATATGTGTAAGTGAGTCTCTGGAGGCGGCAAAACTGCTGGCTGATGAGGGGATCGATGCCGAGGTCATCAATATCCACACCATAAAGCCCCTGGATGAAGAGCTGGTTGTTGCTTCCGCAAAAAAGACCGGGAAAGTGGTCACCGTGGAAGAGCACTCCGTCATCGGAGGTCTGGGCAGCGCGGTCTGTGATGTATTGAGTGAGAAAGCCCCCACTCCGGTGAAAAAGATTGGCATAAATGATTGCTTCGGTGAGTCCGGACCGGCTGAAGAGCTGATCAGGAAATACGGTCTGGATGCCGGGAGCATAGCATCGAGTGTAAAAATTTTCGTCAGCTAAGCAAAGCGGCGGATGCGGGAATTACGGAGCAATATCCACAGGATATAGTACCCGTTGTATCACGATGGTATAAGGTAAGCGCGGCAGGAGGATCTCGTGAGCGAAAAGAGTAACGATAAACTCCGCATGGTGGATACAAATTGGGAAGAGATAGAGGAGAAGGTCAGGGCGAGGCGCAGAAAGCGCCTCCGCCTGATCCTTATTATTGTGGTCATTTGCGCTGCGGTGGGCATCGCCTGTTTTCTCATTTTGCAGCGCATGACCTACGATAACTATACTGTCACAGGTGAATATGCACGTTCTGATACATCGGCCACCCATTACATTTCTTTTGGCGATGGATATGTGGCTTACAGCAATGACGGTGCTTCATACGTTACCGCAGACAATACAGACATGTGGAACCAGAGCTTTGAGATGGAAAATCCCATTGTGGCCAGCTGCCAGTCATATATGGCTGTTGCTGATAATCAGGGCGAGACCATTTATATCATGAATGAGGATGGGATACAGGGGGAAGTCTCTGTTACCATGCCTATTTCCAGAATAGACGTGGCTTCCCAGGGAACTGTTGCAGTGCTGATGATAGATTCAGGCACGGGATATCTTTCTGTTTTTGACGTGAGTGGAGAGCAGATCGCTGAGGGTGCGGTTCATGTGGAAAATACCGGCACACCCACGGATATAGCCTTGTCTGCGGACGGAAAGAATCTGGCGGTCTCCATAGTTGATGTCAGCAGCGGAATGGCCGGAACCACTATTAACCTTTACAATTTCAGCGCTGCAGGCCAGAATCAGATAGACAATATGGTAGGCAGCTTCACCTATGCGGACACCATAGTGCCGGAACTTACTTATGCCGGGGATGGGACGCTTATGGCCTTCGGGGATAATGGGGTGTACACCTTTGAGGGTTCCGCCTCGCCGGAAGAGAGTGATCAGCTGATAGTCACGGAAGAGATCCAGAGCATTTTTTACGATGACAGCTATTTCGGCCTGGTTTATAGTAAAAGCCAGGGCGATCCCGGACGGGTGGTTTATGTTTATGATACGAACTGCAACGAGCAGACCGTCATAGAGACAGATTTTACCTATGATGATATCAGTTTCCTGGACAATCACGAGGTGTGCTGTTTTAACGAAAGCCATTGCTCTATCTATACTTTAAGCGGTCTGGCAAAATATGACCAGGACACGGATGGGGATATCAGGGGAGTCTTCCATATCAAAGGATTCAGGGATTACCTGTTCTTAAAAGAGGGCACGACAGAGTGTATCCGCTTTACTCTGGCGTTGGATTCCGAGGAATTCCGTGCTCTCTTTGGATCTGGAAATGACGCAGAGGATGAGGAATGAATTGGGTACTGATAATAGTTTTACTGATATTTTTAATATGCATAATTCATGGCTGGAGAAAGGGATTTCTGAGACTGCTTTTCTCCCTGCTGTCTTTTATCATACTCATAGGGGTGATAAGCTTCGCCACGCCTTATATCAGCAGATTTTTAAAAAATAATACGGGGATATATGCCGCCATCGAGGAACGCTGCGCCCAGACCATAGGAAATCGTGTGGGAACCGGGTTGGAATTTATTACAGGACCCACGGCGGGGGTGGCTGCCGACTGGATCCTGAAGGGAGCCTCATTTCTTGTTGCGCTGGTGGCGGCTTTGATAGTTGTCAGGATCATTTCCCGCATCCTTGGCCTGATTGGAAAAATTCCCGTAATCAGAGGAATAAATAAATTTTTCGGGCTCATAGCCGGAGGGGTGGAGGCTTACATCATTGTGTCACTGCTCTTTTTGTTTATATCCGTCATTGCGGGGACCGGGATTGGCAGCAGTGTTACGGAAAATATAAATGAGAGCCAGTTCCTGTCTCTTCTATATTACAACAATATTATCCTCAAATTGAATCTGCTGTAAATCCGCATGCGGCGGCAATACAGACAGCCGGATGGCCGGACATCAGACGGGTTTTATAAAGTGGGTTTTGATAAATTTAGACGGGCTATTTTATGAAAAGGAAAAAAACTGCCTCAATCTTAATATTTTGCCTGAGCATATCTCTTGTTTTGCCCGGATGTGGAACAGTTGGCGGTAATATGCTTTCGAAGCTTGACAGTCTCACCGGGGGAAATGACGATGATGAGTATTCTCAGGAATTTTTCGCTATGGATACATATATGACCCTGACCGCTTATGGGGACAACGCAAAAGACGCAGTAGAGGCCGGACAGGCTGAGATAGAGCGGCTTGACGCGGCATTTTCCACCGGGGATGAGGACAGCGAGGTATATGCAATAAATGCTGCAGGTGGCGGAGAGCTTTCTGATGAGATGGCTATGCTGATAAAAAGATCTCTGGAAATATGGGAGGAGACCGGCGGACTTTTCGATATTTCGATTTATCCGGTAATGGAACTCTGGGGTTTTACCACCGGAGATTATGCGGTACCCGAAGAGGAGGTGCTGGCCGGGACTCTGGAGCTGGTTGATGCGGGGAGGATTATTCTCTCCGAGGAGGATGACGCGACCTGTCTCTCAATGGACGAGGGCATGGAGATAGATCTGGGAGGAATGGTGAAAGGCTATGCTGATGACCGTGTTTCAGAGATTTTCGAGAAATATGGAGTGGAGAAGGGCATAATTAATCTGGGTGGTGATGTCAGTGTAGTGGGTACCAGGCCGGATGGCACTCAGTGGAGAGTAGGAATAGTAGATCCAAATGACACAGACAGTTATCTGGGAGGTCTGGCCCTGTCCGACACCTCTGTGGTGACTTCAGGAGGATATGAACGATATTTTGAGGATGAGGATACCGGGGAGAGATATCACCATATCATAGACCCGCGTACAGGCTATTCCGCTTACAATGGTTTGATATCGGTCAGTGTAGTGGGTGATGACGCGACGCTTGCGGATGCATTGTCCACATCACTCTTTATCATGGGAACGTATGATGCCATCGCATTTTGTGAAGAGCACTGCGTCGCTGATAGCTTTGATGTACTGATGGAGACTGAGGACGGAGATATATACATCACAGATGGGCTGGAGGACAGCTTCATCGACCTAAATGGGGATACAGAGTTAAATGTAATTGTCACAAGGTAGGGTGGGCACAGCTGTCAGCGGTTTAAAAGTTTATTCACCAGTGCATAAACTTTTATGGACAGTGCCCATAAAAAAGACAAACTGAGAGAGCAGACAGATGAACGGAAAAAGAATTTCTGCAAAAACAATGGCAATTATGGCCATGATGATAGCCCTGGCATTGGTGTTCAGCTATGTGGAGAGTTTGATACCGATAAATTTTGGCATCCCCGGAGTAAAGCTGGGCCTGGCGAACCTGGCTATAGTGGCCACACTCTATCTTATGGGATCTGAGTATGCTCTTGTCGTCTCTGTGATTCGCATTATCTTAAGCGGCTTTCTCTTCGGAAATATGGTGGCAATCATATACAGTCTGGCGGGAGGGCTTTTAAGCCTGGCCGTTATGGTACTGATCAAAAAATGGGACAGGGTTTCTATGGTAACTGTCAGTGTTATAGGGGGTATCTGCCATAATATAGGACAGCTGATAGTAGCTATATTGGTGGTAGAGAGCATAAAGATCGCTTTCTATCTTCCGGTACTTTTGATAGCAGGATTCCTGACCGGGCTGCTTATCGGCGTGGCTTCAAAACTAATAATTCCCAGGGTTAAAAAAGTCATTCAAAAAAATTAAAATTCCTGTTGACATTAAAAAGGCTCGATGGTATTATTTAATAGCTGTCTCCCTGACGGAGATGGCAGGCACCTTGATAACTGAACAGTGAAATAACCTTGAAAGATTCACGAAGATTTTATT
>JAJPYU010000060.1 GCA_021204765.1 Clostridiales bacterium | reverse complement strand
ATGCGCAGCTCATGCGCATGCACGAGGAGACTGGGATTGAGCTGGTGGCCACCAACGATGTCCACTACACCTACGCCGGGGACGCTGATCCCCATGACATCCTGCTCTGCCTCCAGACCGGAAAGAAGCTGGCGGATGAGGACCGTATGCGCTATGAGGGCGGCCAGTACTACCTGAAGTCCGAGGAGGAGATGCGCTCCCTATTTTCATACTGCCCAGAGGCTCTGGAGAATACTCAGAAGATCGCCGACCGCTGTGATGTTCAGATAGAGTTCGGCGTTACCAAGCTGCCGAAATTCGACGTGCCGGAAGGTTACACTTCCTGGGAATACTTAAACAGGCTCTGTTTTGAGGGACTGCACCGGCATTATCCTGAGGAGAGGATACCCGAGCTTTCAGAGAAATTAAATTATGAGCTCTCCGTCATCAAAAACATGGGCTATGTGGACTATTTCCTCATAGTCTGGGATTTCATACACTTCGCCAGGGAGAACGGAATAGCAGTGGGCCCGGGCCGTGGCAGCGCCGCCGGATCCCTGGTGGCCTACACCCTGGATATCACCCAGCTCGATCCGGTAAAATATAACCTGCTCTTTGAGCGCTTCCTTAATCCAGAGCGGGTCTCCATGCCCGATATTGACGTGGATTTCTGCTAGGAGCGCCGCCCCGAGGTCATAGACTATGTGACGAGAAAGTATGGCAAGGACAGGGTGGTGCAGATAGTCACTTTCGGCACCCTGGCGGCCAGAAATGTCATCCGGGACGTGGGCCGGGTTATGGATCTCTCCTATGCCACCTGCGACAAGGTAGCGAAGATGATACCGAAGGAGCTGGACATCACCATAGACAAGGCTCTCACCATGAACCCGGAGCTTAAAAATATATATGAGACTTATCCTGAGATCACCCGCCTCATAGACATGGCAAAACGCCTGGAGGGACTGCCCCGGCACACCTCCATCCATGCGGCGGGAGTGGTCATAAGCCAGAAGTCCGTGGACGAGTATGTCCCCCTGGCCAGAGGCGCAGACGGTGCCGTTACCACCCAGTTTACCATGACGACCCTGGAGGAGCTGGGCCTGCTTAAGATGGATTTTCTGGGTCTCCGCACCCTCACTGTCATCCAGGACGCGGTGAAAAATGTGAAGATGAGCCAGGGTATAGATATAGACATTGACAATATAGATTATGACGATAAGGAAGTCTTAGGCTCCCTCTGCACCGGCAGGAATGACGGAGTCTTCCAGCTGGAGAGCGCCGGGATGAAGAGCTTTATGAAGGACTTAAAACCCCAGAGCCTGGAGGATCTTATAGCCGGAATCTCCCTCTACCGGCCCGGGCCCATGGATTTCATCCCCGCATATATAAAGGGAAAGAATCACCCGGAGACCATCACTTACGACTGCCCGCAGCTTGAGCCTATCCTGGCACCAACCTATGGCTGTATAGTATACCAGGAGCAGGTAATGCAGATAGTCAGAGACCTGGCGGGATATACATTAGGACGCAGCGACCTGGTACGCCGCGCCATGTCGAAGAAAAAGGCCGATGTCATGGCCAGGGAGCGGCAGAATTTCGTCTATGGGAATCCCGGGGAGGGTGTCAAAGGCTGTATAGCCAATGGTATTTCTGAGGAGACCGCAAATAAGATATACGACGAGATGACGGATTTCGCGAAATACGCCTTTAACAAATCCCATGCCGCAGCCTATGCCGTGGTATCATATCAGACGGCGTTTCTCAAATATTATTATCCCGTGGAATTCATGGCGGCTCTTATGACCTCGGTCATCGACAAGTCGGCCAAGGTCTCGGAGTACATCCAGGTCTGCCGCCAGATGGGGATAAAGGTACTGCCTCCCAGTATCAACGAGAGCCTGGGCTCATTTTCCGTCTCAGGCGGGGCCATCCGTTATGGCCTTAACGCCATAAAGAGTGTGGGGCGGCCCCTTATCGAGGCCCTGGTGGCGGAGAGGGAGGCTCATGGTAAATACCGCTCCCTGGAGGATTTTATAGAGAGAAACACCTCCAAAGACGCCAACCGCCGCGCCGTGGAGAATTTCATCAAGGCCGGAGCCTTTGACGGCCTGGGCGGGAACCGCCGCCAGTTTATCATCATTTATGAGCCTATCATGGATAACGTGGCTCACAGGAGAAAGAACAGCATAGAGGGTCAGATGAGCCTCTTCGACCTGGTCTCAGACGAGGAGAGGGATCGCTTTGCCATAAAGCTGCCCCCGGTGCCGGAGTACGATAAGGAAGAGCTCCTCGCCATGGAAAAGGAGGTCCTGGGGATATATATCAGCGGCCATCCCTTAGAAGAATATGAGGAGCGCTGGAGGAAGAATATCACCAATACATCAGCGGATTTCATAAGGGATGAGGAGACCGGTGAGGTAATCGCCCGGGACGGTGCCGAGGCCACTATAGGCGGGCTTATCGCGGCGAAGACCATCAAGTATACGAAGAACAACAAGGTCATGGCCTTTCTTACCATAGAGGATCTTGTCGGAAGTGTGGAGGTCATAGTCTTTCCCAACGATTATCAGCGCTACTCTCCACTGATGGAGGAGGATGCCAAGGTATTTGTAAAGGGCCGTGTATCCCTTGAGGAGGAGAAAAACGGTAAGCTCATCTGTGAACGGATGATATCCTTTGACCAGGTCCCAAGGGAGGTCTGGGTGCGTTTTGCCGATCACGCAGCCTTCGATGCGGGAAGCGCAGCGCTTGATGAAATTATAAGAAGCAGTGACGGACGGGACTTTGTGGTCATTTACCTGGAAAAGGAGAAGCAGATGCGGAGGCTGGGGCCTTCCCGGACGGTGAATGCCGATGATATCCTCATTGCCCGGCTGGGGGAGGTATTTTGTGAAGAAAATATCAAACTTACGGAAAAAGCATTGAAAATCTGAGGGCTTTGTATTAAAATATGCTCGATTACGGACGCAGTGGTGATAGCTGGAACACGAAGTGCTCATGCTATCAGCTATCAAAAAGTACATCTTTAGGAAGGAGTATTTCATTATGATCAAGAATGTCATTGTAGGACAGTCCGGCGGACCCACCGCAGCGATAAATGCCAGCCTTTGCGGTGTCTACCAGGCTGCCGTAGAGTGCGGAGCGAACAAGGTCTACGGTATGTTAAACGGTATCCAGGGCTTTTTGGAGGGCAGGTACATCGACCTCTCAGAGCACATTAAGGATTCCCTGGATGCAGAGCTCTTAAAGAGGACACCGGCATCATTCCTTGGTTCCTGCCGCTATAAGCTTCCCGATCTGGAGGGCAACGAGGACACATATAAGAAGATTTTTTCCATGCTGGATGAGATGGAGATCGGAGCCTTCGTATACATCGGCGGAAATGATTCCATGGACACCATCGACAAGCTGTCCAAGTACGCCATCAGCATTGACAGTCCCATTCGCTTCATGGGCTGCCCCAAGACTGTTGACAACGACCTGGCCTTAACCGATCATACACCCGGTTACGGCAGTGCCGCCAAATATATCGCCGTCACCATGAAAGAGCTGATTCGCGACAGCTTCACCATCGATTTCAAGCAGGGCATGTGCACTATCGTTGAGATCATGGGAAGGGATGCCGGATGGCTGACCGGAGCGGCGGCTCTGTCTGAGGATGACGACTGCTATGGCCCGGATCTGATCTATCTGCCCGAGATCCCGTTTGATATCCATATGTTCCGAGATAAGGTCGGCAAGCTCCTTAAGGAGAAGAGATCAGTGGTCGTGGCTGTCTCAGAAGGAATTCACACAGCTGACGGCACCTACGTGTGCCAGCTGGGCGGCGGTTCTGATTTTGTTGACGCTTTCGGCCACAAGCAGCTCACCGGCACCGCCACTTATCTGGCGGGATATATCGCCGGAGAGTTCGGATGCAAGACCAGGGCTATCGAGTTCTCCATCCTGCAGAGAGCGGGCTCTCACGTGGCATCCATCACTGATATTATGGAAGCCATGGAGGCAGGTGCGGCATCCATCCGCGCAGCCTTTGACGGAGAGACAGCCAAGATGGTAGTCTTTGAGCGTTACAGCCAGGAGCCTTATATCAATGTCACTGCACTTAAGGATGTGTCCAAGATTGCAAATGAGGCCCGCACCGTGCCCAGAGAGTGGGTCAACGAGGACGGCGACTATGTCACTGAGGAGTTCATACAGTATGCAAAGCCACTTATCCAGGGTGAGCTCACTACCATCTATGCTGGCGGGCTTCCCAGGCATCTGGCAGTGCCCGAGGGCTTAAGAGAGAGATAAGTAACTAACTATTTATAATAAAGATAAGGAGGAATTATCATGGGATTAGTTACCACCACTGAAATGTTTAAAAAGGCTTATGACGGCGGATACGCCATCGGCGCATTCAACGTCAACAACATGGAGATCGTCCAGGGTATCACCGAGGCAGCCGGAGAGCTGAATGCCCCCCTGATCCTGCAGGTATCCGCAGGCGCCCGCAAATATGCACAGCACAGCTATCTGGTAAAGCTGGTCGAGGCCGCCCTCATTGAGAACGACATCCCCATCGCCCTGCACTTAGACCACGGCGCAGATTTCGATATCTGCAAGTCCTGCATCGACGGCGGATTCACCTCCGTCATGATCGACGGTTCCAAGTACCCCTTCGACGAGAATATCGAGCTGACCAAGAAGGTCGTCGAGTATGCCCATGACAAAGGCGTGGTAGTCGAGGCTGAACTGGGACAGCTGTCCGGCATTGAGGATGACGTGAATGTAAGTGCTGAGAATGCCAGCTACACCCAGCCCGACCAGGTCGAGGAGTTCGTAGGCCGCACAGGCGTTGACTCCCTGGCTATCGCCATCGGCACCAGCCACGGCGCATTCAAGTTCAAGCCCGGCCAGAAGCCTATGCTTCGCTTTGACATTCTGGAGGAAGTCTCCAAGAGACTGCCCGGATTCCCCATCGTCCTTCACGGTTCATCCAGTGTATCCAAGAAGTACGTTGACATCATCCAGGCCCACGGCGGCAATCTGGCAGATGCCATCGGCATCCCCGAGGAAATGCTCCGTCAGGCAGCACGCTCCGCAGTCTGCAAGATCAATATCGATTCCGACCTGCGTCTGGCCCTGACCGCCGGTATCCGTGAGGTCATGTGGGAGCATCCCGAGAAGTTTGACCCCCGTGAGTACCTGAAGGTCGGCCGTGCCTACGTCAAGGAAGTCGTTGAGCACAAGATCAAAGAGGTACTGGGCTGCGAAGGCAAAGCTGCTGAGATGTCGAAATAAGACGGTCACTGTTTCGAACAGCTTAAGAGCAAATAAAACTACCTGTTGCAGGCTTGCCTGCATACAGGTAGTTTTTTTGCTCTCAATTGTGTAACAAGCGGCCTCGCAATGTACGTGTGCATGGGGTATTTTTTACCCTTTTTTAATTGCAAGGGGTGTATTTTGGTGTTATGATAAAATTAAATGTTGTTTAGAAATTTTTATTCCGTGAGGAGGTTTTATCATGGCAAAAGAAATAAAGACTATCGGAGTACTTACCAGCGGCGGCGATGCGCCGGGAATGAACGCAGCTATCCGTGCGGTGGCTCGTGAGGCCATGGCCAGGGGAAAGACGGTAAAGGGCATCAGGCGGGGATACACCGGCCTGCTGGCGGAGGATATAGTGGATCTGGAGGCCAGGGATGTCTCCAATATCATAGGACGCGGCGGCACTATCCTTCAGACAGCCCGCTGCCCTGAGTTCATGACCGAGGAGGGCCAGGAGAAAGGTGCCGAGATCTGCAGGAAGCACGGCATTGACAGCGTGGTGGTAATCGGCGGAGACGGTTCCTACAGGGGAGCTCAGAAGCTGGCTGCCCACGGCATCAATACTATCGGGGTCCCCGGGACCATCGACCTGGATATCTCCTGCACTGATTACACTATCGGGTTCGATACGGCGGTGAACACAGCCATGGAGGCCATTGATAAGGTCCGCGATACTGCATCTTCCCATGAGCGCTGCACTATCATCGAGGTCATGGGACGACATGCCGGATATATCGCTCTGTGGTGCGGCATCGGCTGCGGTGCCGAGCAGATACTGATCCCGGAGACCTATGATTATGATGAGCAGGCCATTGTGGACGATATCATTGACAGCATCAAGCGGGGCAAGAAGCACTACATTATCGTCATTGCCGAGGGAATAGGCCACAGCACCTCCATGGCAAGGCGTTTTGAGGCTGCCACAGGCATGGAGACCAGGGCCACCATCCTGGGGTATATGCAGAGAGGCGGCAGCCCTACCTGTAAGGATCGTCTTTATGCTTCCACAATGGGTGCCATGGCGGTGGAGCTGCTCTGCCAGGGCAAGAGCAACCGCGTAGTAGCATACAAGGACGGTGAGTTCACTGATTTCGATATTGACGAGGCTCTGGCCATGGAGAAGCATATCTCCGAATTCCAGGTGGCAATAGGAAAGAGCCTGAATGTATGATAAGCAGCATGGCTAATCCCGCTGTGAAAGCACTCGTCCGGCTGCAAAAGCAGGCGAAAGAGCGCCGCAGGCAGGAGCTCTTTATTGTGGAAGGGATCCGTGGCGTCGGGGAGGCCCCGGAGGAGAGGATAGAGAGGATATATGTCTCGGAATCCTTCCTGAGCCAGATATCTGCTGAGAATCCATCGGTGGGGCAGACAGGGACAGATCAGGGAAATGATACGGCAGAGCTGCTTGCAGGAAGAGACTACGAGATATTAAGTGATTCAGTATTTTCCCATGTCTCCGATACTCAGACTCCCCAGGGAATAATGGCCGTGGTGAGAATGAGGAAATGCCTGGTCGAGGAAATATTTTCAGGGGATAACGGTCTCTGGCTGGTTCTGGAAAATATCCAGGATCCCGGGAATCTGGGGACCATGTTCCGCACAGCCGAGGGAGCCGGTGTTTCCGGCATCATAATGGATGGGAGCACAGTGGATGTTTATAATCCGAAGACTGTCCGCTCCACCATGGGCAGTATTTTCAGGGTTCCCTTTATGATCACGGAAGATTTACCGGCGACAGTGGATGAGATGAATACCTGGTGGGGGATCACGACTTATGCGGCCTGTGCCGGAGCTGCCTTAAGCTACAGTGCAGCGGACTTTACCAGGTCGAGTGCATTTCTCATAGGAAATGAGGGCAATGGGCTGACGCAGGAGATACAGGCGAAGGCAGATAAGAAGATTTTTATTCCCATGAGAGGCGCACTGGAATCACTTAATGCCTCCATGGCGGCGGGGATACTGATGTATGAGGCTGACAGGCAGCGGAGATGCGGGGGATAATGGGGCAATCCGTATATACTAAAATACAGAAGGGGTTTATAAAGGAGGAGGTATTTATGCCGGAAGAGGTAATGGGAGTTTATGAGGATGTCAACGAGTGGCAGAATCTGATGTTTCTCTATCGATCGGCTATCAGGGTGGTCCGGGCAAGACTGGACACCATGAATGACGAGTTCCAGTTTATCTATCAGTACAATCCCATTGAGTACATCAAATCAAGGATCAAGACGCCGGAGAGCATAGTGGCGAAGCTTGAGCGTGACGGCTATGAGCCCACCATCCAGAATATGGTGGACTATGTAAATGATATCGCCGGAGTCCGGGTGGTGTGCTCATTTACCTCGGACATTTACCGCCTTGCGAAGATGATAGGGAAGCAGCAGGGATTCTCCATCACTTATATTAAGGATTTTATAAAGCATCCCAAGGAGAGCGGCTACCGCAGCTATCACATGCATATCGCCGTGCCGGTGCAGACCAGCCGCGGGGTGGTCCCCACCAAGGTGGAGCTGCAGATAAGGACTATCGCCATGGACTTCTGGGCCAGCCTGGAGCACAAGATCTACTACAAGTTCGAGGGTGAGGCTCCGGATTATATAAGCCAGGACCTGCGGGCCTGCGCCCAGATAGTGGCGAATCTGGATGAGAAGATGCTTTCCCTTAACAAGGCTATCATGGAAGTGGAGGCCGAGGAGAGAAGGGAGGCTGCCGAGAAGAAAGCCCTGAAGGATATGATGGCGCAGCAGTAGCGGTATAGGATGATCATCGGGATCGATAATATTACTCTGAAGATAATATTTCACAGGTGGTTGAGTTGTCCGGCTAAGTGACAGCGGAACGGAGTATTTTATGAGTTCAATAAAGGATATCACACTGGCTCCATCAGGGGAACACAAGATAGACTGGGTCAGGAAGAACTGCCCGCTGCTGAACAGCCTGGAGGAGGATTTTAAGAAGGACAGGCCTTTTGAGGGAGTCCGCATAGCTCTTTCCATCCATCTGGAGGCGAAGACGGCTTATCTCTGCGAAGTGCTGGCAGCGGGAGGAGCTGAGATGTACATTACCGGCAGCAATCCCCTCTCCACCCAGGATGATGTGGCGGCTGCGCTGGTCACAGAGGGTCTCAATGTCTACGCCTGGTACGGCTGCACTGATGAGGAATATTTCGCGAATATCAGGAAAGTCCTGGAAAATAACTGCAATATCATCATCGACGACGGCGGGGATCTGGTACACATGCTCCACACAGAGATGAAGGACAAAATCCCTTACGTCATCGGGGGATGTGAGGAGACTACTACCGGTATCATCCGGCTTATGGCTATGGATAAGGAGGGGAGCCTGGCTTTCCCCATGGTGCTGGTCAATAACGCCGAGTGCAAGCATTTCTTTGACAACCGCTACGGCACCGGACAGTCGGTCTTTGACGGAATCATGAGGACTACTAATCTCATAGTTGCCGGGAAGATAGTGGTGGTGGCCGGTTACGGCTGGTGCGGAAAGGGTGTCTCCATGAGAGCTAAGGGACTGGGCGCCAGAGTCATAGTCACTGAGGTAAACCCGGTGAAGGCTATAGAAGCGGTCATGGACGGTTTTGACGTCATGCCTATGAACGAGGCATCGAAGGTCGGGGATTTCTTTATCACTGTCACCGGATGCGCGGGAGTTATTTCCGAGAAGGATTTCGCTGTGATGAAGAACGGCGCAGTGCTGGCCAATGCCGGCCATTTCGACGTGGAGATAGATATGAAGCGGCTCCGGGAGATCGCGATTGATACCATAGACCAGAGGAAGAATATCACCGGATACCAGATCACAGAGGATAAGTGGATATATGTCCTGGCTGAGGGACGGCTGGTGAATCTGGCGGCCGGGGACGGGCATCCTGCGGAGATCATGGACATGAGCTTTGCAATTCAGGCCTTAAGCGCCAAATATCTGGTGGAGCACGCCGAGACTCTGACGGAGAAGCTCATAGATGTGCCGCGCGAAGTCGACATGGAAGTAGCCAACAGGAAGCTGAGATTCCTCGGCAAAGACATAGACGTGCTTACTCCCGAGCAGGAGGAGTATCTGAATTCATCAAGTCTGTGATTGCGGGAGCTCGAAGAGCGGAACAATAGACTATCAGACAGAAGAAACAAGGGGAGAATCATATGGGGACATATTTAGACCCCGGGAAAAAGGGATTTGAGACCATATTAAACGGGCTTTATGTTGATAAAACCGGATTAATCGATTATGTAAACTCTACTCTTGATACACCGCTGAAACTGACATGCTTCAGCCGCCCGAGACGCTTCGGAAAGTCCTTTGCGGCCAAAATGCTTTGCGCTTATTATGACAGAAGCTGTGACTCAAGGTCACTGTTTGAGGGATTGGAGATATCTGAGAAGCTTTCCTTTGAAAAATATTTGAACAGATATGATGTTGTATATATGGATATCACCCGGTTTATTTCCCGTTCGATAACCAGGGAAGTCAATATCATTAAAGATATGCAGGCGGCAATCATCAGTGAATTGAAGGAAGAATTTCCTGACTGTATAAAAGAGGATGAGGTATATCTGCCTGATGCCTTGTCCGATGTCAGTGGGAAAATAGGGAGAAGTTTTTTCATAATCATTGATGAGTGGGATGCTTTATTCAGGGAAGCAAAAGATGATGAGAGCTTACAGGAGGAATATATTCAATTGCTGAGAGGCCTGTTTAAGGGAGGCACAGCTACGGATGAAGCTGTCGTCGGCGCTTACATGACGGGCATACTTCCGATAAAAAAATATGGGACCGAGTCGGCATTGACCGATTTTCAGGAATTTACCATGGTGCATCCGGATGAGCTTTTGCCCTATGTCGGATTTTCAGAGGAAGAAGTTAATAGGCTGTGTGAGCAGACCGGAGCTGATTTTGAGAAGATGAGATGCTGGTATGACGGATATTCGTTTGAGGATTCCGGATCCATATATAATCCAAATTCCGTCATGCTCGCAGTCCGTAAAAAGAAATTCAGAAATTACTGGAGAGCATCGGAGACATTTGAATCCCTGAAAAGCTATATCACAAGTGGTTTTGACGGATTGAAGGATGCGATTATCCTGATGCTTGGAGGTGGGCATATCAAGGTCGACACCAGTACGTTTCAGAATGATATTGTCTCCCTTGACAGCAGGGATGACGTGATGACACTGTTGGTGCATCTGGGATATCTGGCTTTTGATTCAAATAAAGAAGAAGTGTATATCCCTAATCTGGAGGTCGCTGACGCGTTTAAGACCGCAGTTAAGAACACAAAGTGGAGTGAAGTAAACAGGGCCTTATCACAGTCCGAGAAATTATTAAATGCTACTATTGAAGGAGATGCACAAACAGTTGCTGACGCCCTGGAACTGGCACATGAGACCTGTTCATCCAGCCTTGAGTACAATGATGAGAATTCTCTCAGTTGCGCTATTCTTCTGGCTTACTTTACAGCACAGAATTATTATGAGATTTTCCGCGAGCTGCCAACCGGAAAGGGTTTTGCGGATTATGCATTTATTCCGCGGAAAGATACGGACAAGCCTCCGCTGCTTATTGAACTCAAATTTAACAAGTCCGCTGACAGTGCAATCAGGCAGATACATGAAAATCGTTATTGCGGAAAGCTTAAGGGGTTTGGTGACAGGATTCTGCTTGTCGGAATAAATTACGACAGGGATGCAAAGGGTGAGAGCAGAAAACATCATACCTGCATTATTGAGGAGACAAGTTGGAACTGAAAAATACGGAGCCCGAATCAGCAGATTCGGGCTTCTGTGTAATATG
>JAJPYU010000177.1 GCA_021204765.1 Clostridiales bacterium | reverse complement strand
GTGCCATCAAGATGATAAAATACGACGCAGGCTTTACCGGCAGCGAGATCGCTGTTTTGCTGGTGGGAACGATAGTGGCGTTCTTTGTCTCGGTATTTGCCATCAAGTTCCTAATGTCATATATCAAGAAACACAATTTCAAGGTCTTCGGCTGGTACCGCATCGCCCTGGGTGCCCTGGTGCTGGTATTCTTTGCACTTAGGTCTTCAGCCATCTGACTCATGAAATGCAGCCTGCAGCGCAGTACCTGCTGCGGGTGCGAAAGGCAGCTGACACTCCCCGTCATCCGCTTCTGTCGGTCCAAATATAAAGGTGGTCATCTATGGCACTTCACTTTGTTTACGGAAATTCCGGAAACGGCAAATCTGAATACATGTATCACGAAATAGCTGGTATGGCCGGGAGGGAGCCGTATCAGCATTATTTCGTTGTGGTGCCGGAACAGTTCACCATGAGCAGCCAGAAGAGCCTGGTGGATCACTCGCCAAACGGCGTCATCACAAATATCGATGTGGTAAGCTTCGAACGCCTGGCATACAGGGTATTTGACGAGCTGGGCATCCATCCCCTTGTCATGGAGGAGACCGGGAAAAGCCTTGTGCTGCGGCGCATCGTTGAGGAGCATGAATCAGAACTCACTTTTCTCAAACGCAATCTGACGAAAATGGGGTACATAGATCAGCTTAAATCCGTGATCTCTGAGCTGATGCAGTATGCAGTGACGCCGGAGGATCTGGAGGATTTCCTTAAAAATCTGGCTTCCGAGTCGGCTCTCAGGTTGAAGCTGGCTGACATCCTCACTATCTACCGTGCCTTTGACGGGTATCTGGGCCGCAGCCGGGTGACAGCGGAGAGAGTGCCGGAGGTCCTGACTGACGTGGCGGATGAGTCAGGGCTTATCACGGATGCTGTTATACTTTTTGACGGTTACACCGGTTTCACCCCGGTGCAGATGAAGCTGGTCTCACGGCTGATGGCCCTGGCGAAGGATATATATGTGACGGTGACCCTGGACGAAAGGGAGGCTCTCTTCGCCCCGGCGAAGATGGAGGAGCTCTTCTATATGAGCCACAAGATGGTCTCGGCGCTGACAGCGGCGGCGGGGGAGTGTGGCTGTGAGATAGCTGATCCGGTCTGCATTAAGGCACATAATAAGAGCCGGTTCGCTGACAGTCCGGTGCTGGCCCACCTGGAACAGAACATTTTCCGTGTTCCCAATCAGGATTATACTGAAGATCCCGGCGGGGTTCTTAAAATCTATTCTCTCTTATCTCCCAGGGAGGAGCTTGACCTGGCAGCGGCACGAATTGCCACCCTGGCTCGCCAGAAGGGCCTGCGTTTCCGGGAGATGGCCATAGTGGTCAGCGACATGGAGCGCTATGAGAAGTACGCTGACTCTATTTTAGGTCTCTATGACATACCATATTTTACAGATAAGAAATTAAGCGTTCTGTCCCACCCCTTAGCGGGAATGATACGCTCCCTGCTGGAAATGGCGGAGACAGACTGTTCACTGGAGAGTGTTTTTGCTTTTCTGCGCAGCGGCCTTACCGGGTTTACCAGAGAGGAGACAGACAGGCTGGAGAATTACTGCATAGAGAAGGGCATACGTGGGATGAACCGCTGGAAGCGCCGCTTTATCAGGCCTTCTGCCAGACACGGCCGGATAAAGCCCGACGAGACAATGCAGCAGGAGGAGCTGGCGGAATTAAATGCCCTCAGACAGCGCTTTGTGGAACTTATCAGGTCTCTCATGGAAGTGTTAATCAGGAAAGACTCCTCTGTAACAGAAAAAACTGTCGCCCTCTATGATTTCCTTGTCGGACTGAAAATAGAGGATCAGCTGCGCACGCAGACTGAAAGCTTCGAGGAAGCGGGGGAGGAGACCGGTGCGGCCATAAGCCGCCAGGTATACCGCATAGTCATCGACCTTTTGGACAAGCTGGTGGATCTGCTGGGTGACGAGGTGGTTTCCCTGCCCGATTATCGGGAGATAATGGAGGCGGGACTTTCCACAGCAAAAGTGGGTGCCATCCCACCGGGGAACGACTGTGTCATTTTGGGCGATATGGAAAGGACCAGGTTGAAAGATGTAAAGGTACTCTTTTTCCTGGGCGTAAATGATGGAGCCATACCGAAAAAGACTGACCGCCAGAGCATACTCTCCCAGTACGACAGGGAGATGATCGGGGAAAATGATCTCACGCTGGCACCGGGGGAGAGGGAACAGGTATTTTTGCAGAGATTTTACCTCTATCTCAATCTCACCAAGCCCTCAGAGGCCCTGTACCTGACATTTTCCAGGGTGGACAGCGAGGGGAAGTCCATGAGACCCTCATATCTGGTGAGTACACTCACAAATATTTTCCCGGAACTGAAAGTGGAGGAGATCGGCTCCGGGGGACTGATTCCCATAGTCACGCCGAAGAGCAGCCTCAGCTATTATCTCGCCGGATTGACTGGGGCAGGGCGCGGACTGCCGGATACCCGCTTCAAGGCATTGCACCGCTGGTATATAGGAAATGATCAGTGGAACACGACGGTCAGGCGGCTCTGGGATGCCCGCTTTGCTGCCTGCGTGAATAAAGATCTGGGCAGCGGGCTGGCCGGAGAGCTTTACGGCTCGGTGCTCTATAATTCCGTGACCCGGATGGAACTGTTTGAGAAGTGTGCTTATTCCCATTTCCTGGAATATGGCCTGAAGCTGGCCGAGAGAGCGGAATATAGTTTTAACGCTCCGGATATGGGTACTATGTTCCACGCCATACTGGAAAAATATGGCAGGCAGGTCGATGAAAGCTATGGCTGGGACAAGGTGACCCATGAGGAGCAGAGCGATTTGCTCCGGGAGGTTATGGAGGAGGCCGTGCTGACCCTGCCCAATGAATCCCTGACGGATTCCGCCAGAAATGCTTATGTGCTCCAAAGAATTTATCGCATAATGGATCGCAGCCTCTGGGCCATCACGCAGCAGCTTCGGGCCGGGGATTTCTTCCCTGCCGGTTATGAGGTGGATTTTTCCAGAGAGAGCAGCCCTGCGCCGGGAGTCACCATGAAGACCGTGGGCAGTGTGGACAGGGTGGACCTGATGGAGACCGACGATGCCCTCTATCTTAAGGTGACGGATTACAAGTCGGGAAATAACAGCTTCAGGCTGCGTTC
Organism: Clostridiales bacterium; assembly: GCA_021204765.1. Lineage (GTDB taxonomy): Bacteria > Bacillota > Clostridia > Lachnospirales > Lachnospiraceae > Eubacterium_I. The sequence continues at coordinate 8,058 of JAJPYU010000177.1, read as the reverse complement.
GCTCTATTGGGGACTGCAGCTGCAGCTGGTAGTGTATCTGGCGGCGGCCACGGAGAAATTAAGAAAACAGGAACCGGATAAACGGATCGTGCCGGCCGGAATATTCTATTTCCATCTGGATGACCCGGTGGTGCAGGGAGTCAGCACTGGGGATGATGAACAGATTGAAGAAGCCATTATCCGGATGATGCGCCCGGCGGGTCTGGTAAATTCCGATCCGGCCGTGTATATGTCCATGGATAAGGGACTGCTGCCCGGCAGAAGGTCGGATGTGATTCCGTTGACATTAAAAAAGGATGGAGCCATAGCCGGGTCGGGCACTGCCGCGGCTTCCACTGATGATTTCAATGAACTCACTGAGTATGCGGGGCGTAAGATGGACCAGGCGGCGGCCAGGCTTATGGTGGGGGACATAGATATAAAGCCCTTTAAAATGGAAGGTATGAGCGGATGCGATTACTGCCCTTACCGCAGCGTCTGCGGCTTCGACCTGAGGATACCCGGATATGACTATCGCAGGGCCGAGAAGCTGGACGATGAGGAGATATGGGAGCTGATCCGTGAAGAGAATGGGAAGTAGAACAGCTGCAGTTTACGCGAATGAAGTGAAAGTGACTGTGTGAACGGTTAAACTGATAAAAACAAAAAAGGATGGGATATATGTCTCAGAGTGATGAAAAGATTACGGAGACAACTGAACAGAAAGATGCGGCACAGAAGATGAGATGGACTCCCGAACAGCAGAAAGTCATAGACCTGCGGGACAGGAGTATGCTGGTCTCCGCGGCGGCGGGCTCCGGCAAGACCGCTGTACTGGTGCAGCGCATCATTTCCATGATCACTGACAGGGAACATACCATGGACGTGGATGAGCTGCTGGTGGTGACTTTTACAAATGCGGCGGCGGCGGAGATGAGGGAGAGAGTGCTGCTGGCCATTGACGAGGCTCTTAAAGCAGATCCGGCAGACGCCCATCTCATGCGCCAGGCATCACTCATTCACAATGCCCGGATCACCACGGTGGACAGCTTCTGCCTCTCTGTGGTTTCCGATCATTTCCACAGGATAGACCTGGAGCCGGGATTCCGTATCGCCGATGAGGGTGAGCTCACCCTTCTTCGGGAAGATGTGTGCGATGCGGTGCTGGAGAAGTTTTATCAGGAGAAGGATCCGGCCTTTTTAAAATTTGTCGATGGCTACTCCTCCGCAAAGAGCGATAAGCAGATAAGGGAAATGATATTGAAGCTCTTTACCTATTCCCAGAGCTATCCCTGGCCTGGGGAGTGGCTGGGACGCTGTGCCGTACAGTATGATGCTGAGACGGTGGAGGAGCTGGAGACATTTCCCTGGGCGGCGGATTATCTCTCATATCTTCATGTGAGAGCCAGTGAGATGACGGCACAGTGCAGAAAGATATATGAGAGCACTCTGGAAGATGACGGCCCCATGGCCTACGAGGGCGTGATAAAGGATGACCTGCGCCAGCTTATGGCTCTCTGTGAGTGTGGGCATTTTAAAGAGTGGCAGCAGGCTCTGGCAGGATTTAAATTTAAGAGCCTGCCGGGGACCAGGCAGCCGAACTGCAGCGAGGAGAAAAAGACCCGGGCAAAGGCGGCCAGGGACAGTATTAAGAAGCAGATAAATGCTCTCAGGGATAAGGATTTCGCCCTGGATACAGATGAACAGATCGGTATTTTGGGCAAAACCGGTGAGGCGGCACGGATGCTGGTCATTTTGACCGAAGAATTTTCAGCGGAGTTCGCCGGGGCCAAGAGGAAAAAGAACATCATCGATTTCCCGGATCTGGAGCATTTTGCGCTGGAGATACTGGTGGACCCGGAGACTAAGGAGCCCACGGAGGTGGCTGTGGAATACCGGCAGAAATTCAGGGAAGTCATGATAGATGAGTACCAGGACAGCAACTATGTCCAGGAGGCGATACTCACTGCCGTATCAGGCATTCCCGAGGGACGGGAGAACCTGTTCATGGTGGGCGACGTGAAACAGAGCATATATCGCTTCCGCCTGGCCAGGCCTGAGCTCTTTGTCTCCAAGTATAAGACTTTTTCACCGGAGGAAAATAAAAAGCAGCGCATAGACCTGCACAGGAATTTCCGCAGCCGCGGTGAAGTGCTGGAGCCGGTAAATGATATTTTTGCCCGGATCATGGGAAAAGACCTGGGAAATGTGGAGTATGACCCTGATGCCGCCCTGCGCCAGGGCAGGGAGTTCGATGAGGCGGCGGACTGCGGGGCGGAATTCATAGAGGTGGAGACTGATCCTTCCGGAGAGGACAGAAAAGAGGCCGAGGGCCGTGTCATAGCCCGGCGTATCCGGGATATGATAGAAAATGATGAGTTTCCCGGCAGGACTTATGGTGATGTGGTTATACTGCTGCGCTCCCTGGGCGATACGAGCCACGCCTTTGTCACCGCCTTCGAGGAGGAGGGGGTTCCCCTTATCGTGGAATCGAAGACAGGATATTTCTCCGCAGGAGAGGTGCAGACCGTACTCTCCCTGCTGAGGGTGCTTGACAATCCCCGCCAGGACATACCCCTGGCGGCAGTGATGAGGTCGCCTCTGGGTGGCTTTACCGATGAGGAGATGGCGCAGATACGGGCAGCGGGAGAGAATGTGCCATTTTATCAGTGTGTGATAGATGCAGCCCGGCAAAAGGATAAGCTTTCTCCTGAGCTGGCAGAGAAGCTCCGAGACTTCTTTCAAATAATAGAAGATTATCGTGACCGCATTCCTTTCACACCCATCCACGAACTGCTCCAGCAGATTTATGATGAGAGCGGATACAGGGATTACGTTACAGCCATGCCGGCGGGATCCCAGCGCCGGGCAAATCTGGACATGCTGCTGGAAAAAGCTGCGGCCTATGAAAAAACCAGCTATCAGGGGCTCTATCACTTCGTGAGATATATAGACAGATTGATAAAATACGAGGTGGACTTTGGCGAGGCTGAAAGCTCGGGAGAGCATGGGAACGCTGTGCGGCTCATGACTATCCACAAGAGCAAGGGCCTGGAATTCCCTGTGGTCTTCGTGGCCGGGATGGGCAGGAATTTTAACCGGATGGATGAGAGAGCTTCCATGGTGTTTCATCCGGAGTACGGCGTCGGACTTAAATACTGTGACCCCGAGCGACGTATCAGTTCGGACACTCTGATCAGACGTATATTTTCCCTGGAAGTGCAAAAGGAGAACATGGGGGAGGAACTGCGCATACTCTACGTGGCCATGACCCGGGCAAAGGAGAAGCTGGTACTGGTGGGAGCAAAGCCCAAAGTAGAGCCACAGATCATCCGCGGAATGGCTCCTTATGAGAAGCTGGATTTTTCCCGCAGGATGGATGCCTCCGGTTACTGGGATTGGGTGAAACCGGCACTGTTAAGCTATGGCAATAAGTACAGGATCAGAAATGTCGGACCGGATGAGGCTGCCGCAGCCGGAGCCGGGCACAGCATAAAGACGGCTATAGCCAGGGAAAGCCTGGCGGTGCAGATGGAGATTTTCGATGATGAGACAGAGAAAGCTTTCGATGATATAAGTCGGCAGTTTGCCTGGAAATATCCTTATCAGGACGGAGCCTTAAAGCAGAAGGTCTCGGTATCTGAGATAAAGCATAGAGCCATGACTGAGAACCGCACAGTGGAGGATGATGCCGAGGGGGCAGAGCTCTTCCCCGAGGAGATCCCGGTGCCTTACATTCCGAAATTCATTCGGGAGTCGGAAGAGAATATGGGAGCCCTGCGGGGCACGGCAGTGCACCGGCTCATGGAGTGCCTGGATTTTGCTGATCTGCCGGAGCTCTCCGGCTGGAAAGAGGGGGAGCCTTATCTTTCAGGGCTGATGACGCGGCTGCAGGAATCTGGGCGCATGTCCGCGGATGAGATTGGGCTTATTAATATTTATCAGATTTACCGGTTCATTTCCTCACCTGTCGCAAAGCGGATGGGAGAGTGCGCGGCAAAGGGAAAGCTTATAAAGGAGCAGCCTTTCGTGATGTCATTGCCCGCCCGGGAAATCCGGCCTGACGCGGACAGCGGCGAGAAAGTCCTGATCCAGGGCATCATCGATGTCTTCTGGGAGGAGGACGATGGGATAGTGCTCTTAGATTACAAGACTGATAGAGTGGATACAGCCGGGGAGCTGGTGAGGCGATATGAGGCACAGCTCAAATTATATGCAGAGGCCCTTAGCAGGAGATTTACGGATAAAAAAGTGAAGGAAGTCTTGATATATTCCTTCTGTTTAGATAGAATCATAAGCATGGAGAACGGATTGTAAGAGATTTCGGTCGTGTTTTTTGGCCGTCAGTGATCAGCGGAGGGGATACAGATGACTTACGATTACGATAAGGAAGCGGTAAGATTTTTCCTGGAAAATCAGGGACAGCTTTTCCCTGAGACCGTGGCAGAGGATGAGGACGATGCTATAGAGTTCCTGGATATCTGCATGGCAGCGGTCTGTGACAATATCAGGGAAGTTAGAGAGTACATGGACGGCTACGGTGTGGACATCACCGGGATGAGTAAAACTGAGCTGGAAGAAGCTGAGGAAGTATTTTGCCTTCCCGATGGAAGATATTTGGTTGTCATGGGGTGAAGATAAAGCTGTGAGGGGCCGGGGATTTGCGGCATCAGCAGTTTTCAGGGGAAATGGGAGCATTTATTTGGAGAAACTATGAGCAGGAGAAAAGTATTCAGAGTAAATAAGAGGATTACGGCACTTGCTCTGGCGGCTTTGCTGGCGGGAATCGCTGTTTTCGCATCCGGCTGTGACAGGCCTAACTGGTTTCCGGGACAGAAAGAGGAGACTGCTCACAGCATCACGGCCACATATGTCTTCACCATAGGCGATGAGGGATGCATTCCCGGCGAGATTCGTGTCATCATGGCGGATTACCAGCGGGAATTTTCCTCGGTCTACGGCATTGATATGTGGGTGAGCGAAGCCTCCGACAATGTGAAGCTGGTCTCCTATATCAGGCAGCAGTCCCTTTCTGACCTCGCGAATATCTACACCATGGATGTGGTGGCAGCCGCCTGTGATATAGAGCTGTCCTCCAACGAGAAATCCGAGGCGAAGACGGCGGCGTCGGAGTACATGGCCGGCCTTACCCAGGATGAGAAATCTTATCTGGATATCAGTGAGAGCGAGCTTGCTTCCCTCTTTGAGAGGTTTGCGCTGGCCAGGGATCTGTATGGATCGGTCACGGAGGATCTCTCTGAAGAGATCAGTGACGATGAGGCTCTGGTTATGGACATGAGGTATATTGTGGTTTCCGATGAGAGCACGGCAAGCGAGCTCCTGGAAAAGCTGGATGACGGCGAGGATTTCGACGGGGTCGCCACCTCCTATAGTGAGGAGGATGTGACTGATATAAATGTGGACCGTTCCACCTACGATGAGGATGTGACGGAGCAGCTTTTCGCCTTAAATACCGATGAGTACAGCCAGGTCATAGCCATTGATGGGAAGTATTATATATTCTATTGCACAAACTATTTTGACAAGGAGCTGACTGAGGCAAATAAGGAGGCTGTCCTCTCAGAAAAGAAGAAGGCGGCAGTTGAGGAAGTTATGGCGCAGTATTCAGATATTACTGTTTCCTCTATAAGGGAAGATGTGTGGAATGCGATGGAGCCCGATACAAGCCTCTCATTTGACGGGTCATCATTCAGGGAACTGCTGGAAACGGAATTGGATATTACATACTAAAATAATCAGCTGCCTTCATAAGATTTAATGATAAGCGACGAGCACCTCAAAATGCTTCGCATTTTTCGTTGTCCGTTGCACTCAAATGAGGCTATGGACAGAGATTTCTGCCTGCGAGCAGTCGAAATCTCTGCTATAGCCTCATCCTCGTCGCTTATCGCTCATAATTCTGACCTGTCAGTATCATCATGATCTCGTTGCTCCGGGAGACGAAGTCGGTCATGGCCTCAGGAGCCAGAGGCTGGTTGGAGAGCATGGCCAGGTCGTAGAGCTGCTTGCAGAAGAGATCCACGTGCTCACCCTCGGGATTCTCAAGGATGTAGGTGACTAACGGGTTGCTGACGTTTAATATCAGGGTCTCGTTGCCGCCGAACATGGAGGGATCCATGCCGTACATGTTGTACATCCTCACCATATCCTGCATACGGCGACCCTCCTCATTTAAGGTGATGACGGAGGAGACAGAGCTGTCTTTTAATTTCTCCACCTTCACATCCAGCTTGTCGTTGCCCAGAGCCTTTCTGAAGATCCCGGTCAGGGCATCAAGGGCTTCCTTTAAATCATCCTCAGAGACATCCTCTTTCAGGGCCTCGGTGACATCGGCATCTATGCGCATGAACTTGTAATGCTCATTGCGCTGCTCCAGCTGGGTGATGAAAGAGGTGTCGATATTGTGGTTTAAGATAACGGCGTTCATGCCGTACTCCTTAAACATCCTGATGTACTGGCCCTGCTGGTTCTCATCGGTGACATAGTAGACAGTCTTTCTGGTATCCTTATATTCGCCGTTTTCGTCGAACTCATCCTCACCGGCGGTGGTGTCGGAGCCGGAATCGTCGGCCTCAGCTGCCTCATCGCCGACTTCGTCTTCAGAGGCTTCCCCATTCTCTTTCTTCTCCTCCTCAGCCTTTAAAAGCTCAGGCAGGGTCATATATTTTCCATCCAGATCCTTGAAGAGGATATAGTCGTTCATCTTGTCGCAGAACTTCTCATCCTTTAAGCAGCCGTACTTGATGAAAGGACTGATGTCGTCCCAGTATTTCTCGTAGTCTTCTTTCTCAGTCTTGCACATGCCGATGAGCTTATCTGCAACTTTCTTTGTGATGTAGTCGGAGATCTTGTTCACAAAGCCGTCGTTCTGCAGGGCGCTTCGGGACACGTTAAGCGGCAGATCCGGGCAGTCTATGACGCCCTTAAGGAGCATCAGGAATTCGGGTATGACTTCCTTAATATTGTCCGCGATGAAGACCTGGTTGTTGTAGAGCTTGATGATGCCCTCGATGGAGTCATACTCAGTGTTGATCTTCGGGAAGTAGAGTATGCCCTTTAAATTGAAGGGGTAGTCCATGTTCAGGTGGATCCAGAAGAGGGGCTCCTTGTAATCGTTAAAGGTAGTGCGGTAGAACTTCTTGTAGTCCTCCTCAGTGCACTCGTTGGGGTGTTTCGTCCAGAGGGGATGGGTCTCGTTTACAGGTACCGGGCGCTTTAAGATCTTAAGCTTCTCAGTCCGTGGGGATACCTCCACTGTCTCTTTCTCGCCGTTCTCGTTCTCCTTCTCCTCGGTCTTCGCCTCCTCGATGATGGTTTCAATGACCACATCTTTGTCGGTCTTCTCCTCGGGCTTTATGGTCTCATACTGGGGCTCGGCGTTCTCATTTACCAGGTAGATCTCAGTGGGCATAAAGGAGCAGTATTTCTCCAGGACTTCCTTAGCCCTGTACTCATTGGCGAACTCCAGGCAGTCCTCGTTGAGGAAAAGCGTGATGGTGGTGCCGACCTCAGTCCTGTCGCCGTCTTCCATGGTAAATTCCGTGCCGCCGTCGCAGGTCCAGTGGACAGCCGCCTCGCCCGCCTTAAAGGAGAGGGTGTCGATCTGCACCTCATCAGCCACCATGAAGGCAGAGTAAAAGCCCAGTCCGAAATGTCCGATGATCTGGTCGCTGTCAGACTTATCCTTATATTTCTCAAGGAAATCCGCGGCTCCGGAGAAGGCGATCTGGTTGATGTACTCGTCCACCTCGTCAGCGGTCATGCCCAGGCCGTTGTCGATGACCTGGAGGGTCTTATTCTGGGCATTTACCCGGATCTCCACCTTGGGTTCATAGTCATCGGGGAGGGTGTACTCACCCATAACGTCCAGTTTTTTCAGTTTGGTGATGGCGTCACAGCCGTTGGACACCAGCTCACGCAGGAAAATGTCGTGGTCGGAATAAAGCCACTTCTTGATGATAGGAAAAATGTTCTCGCTGTTGATGGAAAGACTTCCCTGTTTTGCTGCCATAATGTATCACTCCTTTGGTTTTTATCGATTTATTTGAGGAGCTTTTT
>JAJPYU010000296.1 GCA_021204765.1 Clostridiales bacterium | reverse complement strand
CCGTAGGCCTCAGCGTAATGCTGCTCTCCGCCCAGGCCTGCCGCCACTCTGGCTCCATATCCGAAGAGGACGAAAGCCGCCCCGACGCTGACCACGGCATTTACTATCTGCTCGATTATCTGGGAAATGGCACTGGGGACCATAGTGCCAAGACCCTGGAAAAAGCCCCTTATGACTCCCAATACTGCCACTACGATAATTGTCGGTGCCAGCACTCTCAGGGCAAAGAAACTTAAGGGTGTCTGGAAGAGCCTGGTCAGGGCACCTGCACCGAAGAAGACTACCAGACAGCAGGCGGTTCCGGTGACAGCAGCTATACCCAGGGCTCCTATCCACACCCGCCAGGCATTCTCCTTCTGGTGCTTTGCCATGCGGCCGGAAACCATCTTGGAGACGGCCATGGGCAGGCTGTAGGATGAGATCAGCAGCATCATACTGTATATCTCGTATGCGCAGCTGTAGTAGTCGTTGCCGTACTCGCCGATGATATTGGTCATAGGGATGCGGTAAAGGAGGCCGATGATACGGCTCACTATCGAGGCGATGGCCAATACCGATCCCTGTACAAGGAAGGATGTTTCACTTTTCCTGTTATTTCCCATGTAAAAACCTCGTGGGGACTGCTCAACGCAACTGGCCACCCAAAATGCATCGCAGTCCTATTTACTTTTGTTTCTGACTTCTAAGTGACATCGCCGGTGGAGTGGACATCCACTGGGAGGGATCGTATATTACATCACATAATGGTAAAACGCATCACGACACTGCGTCGTGATGTATTACGCGGACCGCAGTCGCTTTACTGAGGGGCCGTGAACTCATCTTCAGTGGCGTAAAAAGTCACATCATCCCTGTAAGTGTCCTGGATTATGTTGACCCAGGTCTTACCCTGATTCAGTACGATTTCATTCCCATCCATATCGTAGTAATGGGTGGGCTCACTCTGCGATTCCTTGCTCCAGGTGATAGGTATGACCTGACCGTTAGTGGCGTACCATCCATCTCCGCTGCCGATGGTGGTGACATCCAGATATCCGTGCTCTGAGTCTGCCACGGACCAGCTTACGACCTGGAAGAGGATGTTCTTCACGGCCACCTGTTCGTTGTTGTTGGCGTCGACATGGGCACTCTTGAACTGGTAGCGCTCATAGAGGCCGGTATCCTCATTATAGACGAACCAGGGATTGTCTATCTTGTATCCGGGCTTAACCACCGCAGCGGCCTCGCCGCCGGTAAGCTCTATCTCATTCTCATCATCCTCATTAAAAAGATAGTGGCCTGTGTAATCCTCAGAATACTGAGTGTCATAGCCGTCTATCTCTATGCCCTTTGCTATGCTCTCTCCGGTGGCATAGGCATTGTGAGGTGCTGATTTGGAACTGTCACGGAAATACATGGTATTACCCAGGTCTCCGTCTAGGCCGTTCAAGTCGTCCACGTACTCAGCGCCCAGCATATCCTTTGCCAGGTAAGCCTGGCCATAATGGGCATAAATGGCGTCAAATTCCAGCGCCCAGTCTATATAGTAGAGACGGCAGCTGCGGATCGACATTATCTTCTCAACTTCTTCGTAATCCTGGAAAATGGGCATAAGCCTGGTGATATTTGCCTCAACAGGAGCCTCATAGACCACATCGGCTGAAGAAATCCCATACTGGGGCGTGGCGTCGACGGTATTTCCCATCATCACGGCCACCGGGCGCTGTACGGCGATACCCTCGTCTATCCATTCGCCTGTGAGATAGCTCCTGGCCTGTCCGGTATGGGTGTCCTCCACCACTTCCTCTTCCACTTCCCCGATCTCGCCCGCAGGCTCCGCGATCTTATCCGTGTTGACCTCCGTCTCAGTCGATGAGATAACAGTATCATCTTCCTCTGTGCTGCCACAGCCGACCGGCAGCCCGACAGCCAACAGACAGATCAATCCGATTGCAACCGTTTTTTTCATTTTCATTTTGATCTCCATTCCACCGCCCATCAGTTGGCGGCACAAATAGCTGTGAAAGAAAATTCTTTCACAATAAATCTCCCGTTTACATGGTGCTGCTTTATGGTTCCGCAAATATTTTCAGGATTGCACAGCTCAGATCATCTTGTTATTCCTAACCCGTCAAGTATCATTTCCTGCCTCTTCTCCATGACTGCGGCTTCCTCCGGCGTCATGTGGTCGTATCCCAGAAGATGCAGCATGCTGTGGGCGATGAGGAAAGCGTACTCTCTCTTTTCACTGTGACCGTACTCATCCGCCTGCGCCTTCACCCTGTCCAGAGAAATGACGATATCGCCTAAAAGCACTTCCTCCGTATCCGGATCCACCAGGTCGAAAAGCTCCTCCTCCATAAATGAATAATCCCCGGGCTCATCATATTCCATCATCGGAAATGAGAGCACATCCGTGGCCGAATCGATTTCGCGGAATTCCCTGTTCATCTGATGAATATCGTCATCATCAGTGAGTGTCAGGGAAATCTCGGCCTTATAGGGAAATGCCTCCTGATCCAGAGCCGCCTGGGCAACCTTTTGTGCCAGGTCTTTATAATGGAATCTGAAATCAGGCTTCTTAAGACAGACTATATTGACTGACATAGGATCCTCACTTTCCTCTCTTTCCGGATTTGCCTTTCTCTCTTGCAGACTGACGGCTCTCATACTCCTCGTAGGCCCGGACTATCTTCTGTACTAAGGGATGCCGCACCACATCCTTGCTGGTAAGGCGGCATACTCCTATCTCATCTACCTTTTTAAGAACCTGCAGGGCTACATCCAGCCCCGACTTCTGTCCCGGAGCCAGATCTTTCTGGGACTGGTCGCCGGTGACTACCACCTTGGAACCGAAGCCTATACGCGTCAGGAACATCTTCATCTGGGCGGGCGTGGTATTCTGAGCCTCATCCAATATAATGAAAGCATTGTCCAGGGTACGGCCTCTCATGTATGCCAGCGGTGCTACCTCGATCAGGCCCTTCTCCTGGTTTTTCATGAAGCTGTCAGGCCCCATGATCTGGTAGAGTGCGTCGTAGAGGGGACGCAGATACGGATCTATCTTGCTCTGTAAGTCTCCCGGAAGAAATCCAAGCCGCTCTCCCGCCTCTATGGCGGGACGGGTCAGAATGATGCGGCCGACTTCCTCTCTCTTAAAAGCAGTGATGGCCATAGCCATGGCCAGATAGGTCTTGCCTGTGCCGGCAGGGCCAATGCCGAAGACTATCATGCGCTCTCTTATCTGATCCACGTAATTCTTCTGTCCCAGGGTCTTGGGACGGACTGCCTTGCCGTCTATTGTGTGGCAGATGATCTGGCTGTCGGCCTCAAGGAGCGCTTTGGGGTCAGTGGCGCAGGTCTCCAGGGCGTAGGTGACATTCTGCTCCGTTATATCCGCACCCCTGGCCGAGAGGGCAACAAGCTGATCGATCACCGCCGACGCTCCGTCCACGGCATCCGACGGGCCGGTGATCTTAAGTCCTCCGTCACGCATGACCATTGTGACTCCGAGAGTCTTCTCAATCTGCTTTACGTGGGAGTCAAACTCACCCAGGACTGCTGTCATGTGCTTTATGGGAATATCAATAATATTTTGTACAAGCTCCATTCATTTGCCTCCGTGACATACTGCTGTTATTCTAACACGAACAAAAAGGAAATGCACTAGATAAGTTTTACTTTTTCCTCTTTATTTTGAGAGAAAAGCGCCCAGGCTTTCATCTGTGCAGAATGTGTCCCCGCTGTAAAGATACAATACGTCTGTTACTCCGTATGTACTGACAAGTTCTGAGGCACTGTCGTCACAGAGGTCGGGATCCACAAAGACTATCTCCCCATAATGCGGGATAAGGAAGGGCACGAAAGATGAGGCAAAGGAGTCACCCACGACCAGGATGACCCGGGAGGAGCCGGCGGCGGTATTAATGTCGATAAGGCCGTGCTCTCCTCCGAAGAAGAGGTCGTAGGCGTAGCCATTATCAAGGCAGGAAGTGTCATAGATTGAGGGAATCTTCTCATCGCTGCCATCAAAGGTCACCAGATAGGAAATCAGCTCGTCGGGAAGGCAGACATCCAGTTGTTCTTTCTTACTGAGGCAGAATCCGCTGGCGGCGGAGAGATCTCCGTTGAAATCCAATGCGGCACAGAGGAACTGATAGGAAGTATCCCCGGCATTATTTATGCCCATTTCACCGGCCACAGTCATAAAGACGCTGTAAGCGGTTTCAGTGGTCCAGTGGGAATCGGTCTCATAATATAGCTTATCAGGATCAGCGTCCTCCATGGCGGCGATGCCGTCCAGCCACTTTACATTGTGGGACAGATCAGCTTTCACCCGGTCGAATATCTCCTCCTGGTCCGGCCTGGAGTAAAATGCGGGGAGCTTCTTTTCCAGGGTCTCTGCGGCGTCAGGGATCATAAGGATATAGGTATTGATATCAGTATTTTCATCGGCAAAATCATTAATCCCATCCACATCTGAGGCCATCACTTCCCAGTCAGGATCAGAGAGTTCCTTCATGAGCTGACCGCCTTTTCCCAGAACGACTCCATTCTCAACGCGGCTGCCCGCCACAGTTCTGAATGCCGTGTAGAGCCCGGTATCCTTTCCCATACAGATAAGGATGAGGGCAAGAAAAGCCACTTCAAGTATCCTTGATATAAGCCGGCCGCGGCGCAGCCTGCCTCCCATAGCCAGCAGTCCTATGGGGACAGCCGTGGCGCAGATAACGCCCAACAGGAGCATCAGCCAGTTGGAGCTTAAGGAAAATAAGAAGTCTGAAAGCCCGCCGGCATATTCTTCCTTTCCGAACATCAGGCTCAGATACCGCCAGCTGTCCCCGAGAGTGCTGCCTGAATATATGACGAAGCCGATCAGGATCAGAAACAGGGAGTAAATATGCCCGATGACTTTCGGAAGACAGCCGAGTGCTTTGCCCCAGACATATTTTTCAAGTATCAGGATGAGGGCAAAATACAGTCCCCAGATCAGGAGATTCAGGGACGGCCCATGCCAGAGGCCGATGAGCGCCATTATAAGGGCAATGATCAGGATGTCGTGAAATGCACCGACTTTCCGCTCACCCAGTGCGGGCCTCAGGTAACGGTTCATCCAGTTTACCAGGGTAACGGTCCAGCGCTTCCAGAAGTCGCGGATGCTTACTGCTGTGAATGGATAATTAAAGTTTGCCGGGAATTTAAAGCCGAACATTCTGCCCATACCCATGGCCATGTTGGAGAATCCTGACATGGTAAAATAGATCTGCATCATGCAGGCTGCCGCACCCACCCAGGCCAGGCCCGGATCTACCGTGCCCTCGGCTATATCTTCGGAAATATTTTCGTAAATAAGACTCATTCCTGCGGCCAGTACCACCTGCTTTGCCAGGCCAATAAGGAATATCCATGAGCCGCTGACGAATTTCTTAAAATCCACCTTGCGGCGTCCCAGCTGCACTTCTATCTCATTGTACTGGACTATGGGGCCGTTAAATATCCGCGGGAACATGGTCATGTAGACGCCAAGCTTTACAATATTTTTCTGGACACGTGCATCCCCGCGATAAATATCCATTAAATAGGAAATAGCCTGAAGGGTATAAACGGAAATGCCTATTGGCGCCGCCAGGGAGAAAAAACCGCTCTCCGTCTGCAGGGGAACACCGAACAAACCCAGGAAGGATCCAAGGTATTTAAAGGCAAAAAGCATGCAGATATTTATAACTATTCCCAGAACAACCATGGGACGTCCCGATGAATCAGATCCCAGCACATTCCAGAGCCGTCGTCCCAGCAGATAATTTATTACAACAGATGCGATGAGCAGCAGCAGGTACAGCACCGAACCGAAAGCATAGAAAAGCAGGCTGGCAATAAGAAATACTATGTTCTTTAGTTTCTTTGGTACCAGATAATAGACAATGAGCGTTACCGGGAGAAATATAAAAAGAAATGGGATGGAGGAAAAGGTCATGGCATCTCCTCCTCTGTGGAATGATCTGAATTCATTGTCTCATCAGAATCAATGTCCTCACTGGAATCATTCTCTTCGTCTGTATCATCATTTTCGTCGATGGTCAGGCCAAGTTCTTCATTAAAAGATACAGTCGCCTTCATAGAGTCTATCGCATCCTGTGCCGCGTCAACATCCTGCTCAGCCATGGCATCCAAAAGCACGCGGGTATCCTCCACCTCGGCCTGCAGGGGAACGGCTGAAATGAACCGCATCCTGACCGGGATAAAGACAGCCAGGGCTATAACTATAACAGCCACAATGATCATGCGGTATCTGAGCTTTTTTCTCCTTGTCCTTTTGCGGTCAGAATGCTTCATGGTAACTCCATTACCGAAAACAGCCAACCCTGTTATATGCAGAAAAGCTACCCTGTTACATATAACAGTGTTTGCGGCTACTTATGATAGGGTTCGTGTAATCGTATTTTGTATGCTCTGTATATTTGTTCCAGCAGTATCACTCTCATCAGCTGGTGTGGAAAAGTCATATCCGAGAAAGACAGTCTCATGTCAGCCCGCCTTATGACTGCATCAGACAGCCCAAGGGAACCGCCGATAACAAAACCTATGTCGCTGGTGCCGCACAGGCCTAAGTCAGCCATCTTATCAGAAAAAGAAACAGAGTCCATCTTTTTCCCATCTATGGCCAGGGCGATAAGATAAGAGGTATCCTTTATTTTTGCAAGCAGACGCTGGCCTTCCTTATCTTTTATCTGAGTCTTGAGGGCAGCAGAAGCTCTATCGGGTGTTTTTTCATCCGGCACTTCAACTATTCTTAATTTACAATATCGGGATAAACGTTTCTCATACTCTCCCACTGCCGCACGATAAAAATCTTCTTTAATTTTTCCAACGCAGTACACTGTGATATTCATATATGCTTTATGATCTCATCTAATATACGTTCGGCATCCTCATGCTTACTCATAAGAGGAAGTTGGATTTCAGTTTCACGGGTGATCAGCGTTATCACATTGGTATCCGTGGCAAACCCCGCTCCGGGGACTTTCAGGTTGTTCGCTGCGATCATGTCCAGGTGCTTTTTTGCGAGCTTGGTGCGGGAATTCTCCAGCATATGTTCCGTCTCCATGGAGAAGCCGCAGATGAACTGATCCGGACGGCGTATCTCACCCAGGGAAGCCAGGATATCTTTCGTGCGGGTCAGAGCGATTGACATATTGCCATCAGACTTCTTTATTTTCTCACCGCTGACTGTCTCAGGACGGTAGTCGGCCACGGCGGCGGTCATGATGATGATGTCAGATTCGGCCTGATGGGCCATGACGGCATTGTACATATCCTCCGCCGTGGTGACCGGGACTATGTCGCAGAACATGGGCGGCTCGATATCGCAGGGACCGGTGATGAGGGTGACATGCGCGCCGCGCAAGGAGGCATTCTCTGCGATGGCATATCCCATTTTACCGGTGGAATGATTGGTGATGCAGCGTACCGGATCTATAGCCTCCTGAGTCGGTCCCGCAGTGACCAAAACCCTTTTACCTGACAGGTCTTTCTCACAGGCAATACTCCGAAGGATATACTTAAGGAGCGTCTCCGGCTCAGGCATCTTGCCCTTGCCGACGTCGCGGCAGGCCAGCATGCCCGTGGCGGGCTCTATTATCTCATATCCGTAAGAATACAGTTTTTTCAGGTTGTCCTGCAGTATGGGATTCTCATACATATTGGTGTTCATGGCCGGGGCTATGAGCATTGGCGCCTTGCAGGCCATGGCCGTGGTGGTGAGCATGTCGTCAGCGATACCGTTTGCCAGCTTACCTATTACATCCGCCGAAGCCGGTGCTATCATCATGAGATCAGCCGCTGCGGCCAGGTTCACGTGGGCCACATGAAACTCGAAGTCCCGGTCAAAGGTATCCACAAGGCACTTGTGAGCCGTCAGTGTCTCAAACGTAATCGGATTTATGAAGTTGGCTGCATTCTTCGTCATGATGACGTGAACGTCGGCTCCCTGCTTTATCAGCAGACTCGCCAGACCCGCCGTCTTATAGGCGGCGATACTCCCTGTAACACCAAGTACGATATTCTTTCCAGTTAGCATCTATATCTCCTATTCTAAATTCGTGTATAGCTCACTATGTTTATGCTGTGGCACTTTTACAACACAACTTTGGTCAGCCTAAACCAAACTAAGCTATAATTAGTGTAATGCGGACAGTTTTGTGAAATCCCACTATGTTTTTCTTACGAGAGCACATCACCAAACTTATTTAATTAGACTCCAGTTTTGTATAGTTCACCATGACGTTCATAGGTAGTGATTCTGTCGACATGATTATCGCCGTCTACGAAAACGACTGTCGGGCAATGGCCGGCCGCCTCCTCAGGCGTCATGTCCACGTAGGCCATAATGATGATCTTGTCGCCTACCTCGCAGCAGTACGCGGCTGCCCCATTCATGCAGATAGCTCCGCCGCCCCTCTCCCCGGCTATGGTGTAGGTCTCCAGGCGGCTCCCGTTGGTCACATCCACCACCTGTACTTTCTCGTATTCCAGTACGCCGGCGGCGTCCATGAGATCCTGGTCGATGGTGATGCTGCCGACGTAGTCCACATCCGCCTCAGTCACCGTGGCGCGATGGATCTTGCCCTTAAGCATAGTGATATTCATTCTTCCCTCCGTTATTATACGTCAAGTCACTGATAAATGTGCATATTATCATGAAATATGCGCATTTATTGTGATTTTTAAACCGAAAAGTTATCAATAAGCCTGGTCTTCCCGATATACACCGCCATAGCCACCAGCAGTGGCGATCTCACTTCCTCCACCTGCTGCATGGAAAGGCCGTCCACGGCCTTCACATAGTCAATCCTTGCCAATGGCTCAGTCTCTATGAGCTCCTTCATGGCGTTGACTAATTTTAACGCAGAAGTCTCCCCCTCTGCAACCATTTTTTTGCCGAGGGCTACTGCGCGGCTTAGGATAAGCGCCGCCTGACGCTCCTTTTGAGACAGGTAAGTGTTCCTGGAGCTTTTTGCCAGGCCGTCCTCCTCACGGACTATAGGGCAGCCGATGATCTCCAGATCCATATTAAGGTCCGCCACCATATGCTTAACGATGGCCAGCTGCTGGGCGTCCTTCTCTCCGAAGTATGCCCTGTCCGGGGTCACTATATTAAAGAACTTGGTAAGCACTGTGCAGACGCCCCTGAAATGCACGGGCCGGGACAGTCCGCAGAGCTCTTCCGTCAACACTGACATGTCCACATAGGAGCAGAAATCATCGTGGTACATCTCCTCCGGCTCCGGGGCAAAAATAAGATCAGCGCCCAGGCTCTCGCAGTAGGTCGAGTCCTTCTCAAGATCCCGGGGATAGCTGGCCAGATCCTCCGCGGGTCCAAACTGCATGGGGTTTACGAAAATGCTGACGACTACCTTATCGTTCTCCTCGCGTGCCCTCGCAATCAGGCTTCCGTGCCCCTCATGAAGATAGCCCATGGTGGGCACGAAGCCGATGCTCTCGCCCGACTTTCTCCACTCATGAACAATGCCTTTAACATCACTAATCGAAATTACAGTATTCATTTTAATACACTCCTTTTCTTTGTAAAAGATGCCTGACAGGATTCCGCCGCAACACGGCGATTTTTCGGGAGCGCCTTATACTATTTTTCTAATGCTTCTATTACCTCATCCTCTATTTTATAAGTGTGTTCCTGCGCCGGGAATGTTCCTTCTTTAACTTCGCGCATGTAGTTCTTAAAGGCAGTGCTCATGACCTCCCCCACATTGGCGAACTGCTTCACGAACTTGGGCACATAGTCTGAGAACATCCCCAGCATATCCTGGTACACCAGCACCTGCCCGTCGCAGCCTGCTCCGGCACCGATACCGATAGTGGGTATGCTCACTTCCTCTGTGATAATGGTCGCCAGCTTCGCCGGTATTCCTTCTAAGACTACCAGACTGGCTCCCGCCTCCTCGACCCTCTTAGCATCGTCTAAGAGCTCCCTGGCGGCCTCCGCACTCTTTCCCTGCACCTTGAATCCCCCGAAAGCGTTGACAGACTGGGGCGTAAGCCCGAGATGGGCGCAGACCGGGATATCCGCCTTCACTATTGCCTCTATCTGTTCGCAGACCCGGGCACCGCCCTCCAGCTTCACCATATTGGCGCGGCCTTCCTTCATAAAGCGGCCCGCATTTACCAGGGCGTCATAGATGGAGGTCTGGTAGGACATGAAAGGCATGTCGCCGATGACAAGGGCATTTTTCACTCCCCGGGCCACCGCCGCAGTGTGGTGTATCATGTCATCCATGGTCACAGAAAGAGTGTCCTCATAGCCCAGCACAGTATTCCCCAGGGAATCACCGACGAGGAGAATCTCTATCCCCGCCGCGTCCATCAGCTTGGCCGTAGTATAGTCGTAGCAGGTCAGCATGGTGATCTTCTCGTGGTTCTCCTTCATTTTCTTAAGTGTCGCAACTGTAGTCTTCATACTCCTAACTCCTCCTTCAGTTTGGTGTAATCTCTCTCTGGATATTTCTCCTCAGCCAGCTTTACTATCTCAGCGGAGAGAAGCCTGTAAACCGTCGCTTCATCCCCGGAAAGTACTTTTAGGTGCTGCCCCACAGTCCCGGCGTCATTTCGCTCCACAGGGCCTGTCAAGGCGGCTCTTGTCCCCGCCTCCACTATATTTACCATGTTTCCCATTATAAGGGGCGAGAGAGCCTCGTGAGCGCTCTGAGAGCCAAATCCGCAGCGCATGAGCATCTCCTCGCTCATGGCCACCAGCCCGACGGCCAGATTGCTGGCCGCTGCTGCCGCCGCATGGTAGAGGGTCTTATCCTCGGCATTTATGATCTCCACATGATTGCCGAAGCCCTCGAACATTTTCTTCAGATCATCTAAATGCTCCGGCGAGCCCTCGATGGTAAAAAATGCCTTCGCCAGCATATCATATGAACTGTATTTATCATTTACCGCTAATAGTGGATGGATGGAATAGGCGAAGCCTCCGGCGTCTTCAATTCCCGAAAAGACTGTACTGCTAAGCGAACCGCTGCAGTGGATCATGATCTTACCCTGAATCGGAAGTCCTCTTATCTCCTCCCAGACGTCCGCTATGGCCCCGTCGGGAACGGTGATAAAGACTGCGTCACTGTCCGTGACCAGACAGCCGATATCCGTGTACATATTCGTGCCCGTAAATCCGGCTGCCTCATTTGCTGACTCGGGGCTTCTGCTATAATAGCCCGTCACCGTCATGCCGCGCCAGGTAAGATATTTCCCCATGGAGAAAC
>JAJPYU010000057.1 GCA_021204765.1 Clostridiales bacterium | reverse complement strand
CAGTATACCCCCTTATTCACCGGCTTCTTATCCGCAGTGGCGTAATACGGCGGCGCAGCGTTGGAATTAGTGATATTGATATTAATGCCGCCGTCAGGCCGGGCATACCCATTTTGCTGGCCGGCATACGTGCTCTGCTGGCCGGCATAAGTATTCTGCCCGGCATAAGTATACTGTCCGGAATAAGCGCCGTAAGCCGGCTGCCTTTTAACCACTATAGTCTGGGTATCCGTGCGGTATATGTCCACCTCATCCCCGATCTGGGGAGTGAAATTCAGGTCAGTTATCCTGACATTCTCTATCCCGCCGCTATCAGTGCCTATCCTTACAACATCACCGTCTATCCTGATAATTCTCGCCATAACAAATCTCCCTTATGCTTCAGGCAAAAACCGCCCGGTCTACGGTGCCGGTTCACTCCTCCACGGAAAACATATCTTTCCCGACTGAGCACAGCGGGCACTCGAAATCCGCCGGGACATCCTCCCACTTCGTGCCGGGTGCAATGCCTCCCTCGGGATAACCCTCGGCCTCATCGTATATCCACCCGCATGCGTCACATACATACTTCTTCATAACATACTCCTTTCCGCACTTCTTCGCGCAACATATAATAAACATACATGCTCACTTCGTGAGCACTACCACATTATAAAAGTCGATTGCTCCGCGTTTCACGCTCTCGCAATCGCTGCCCGTATTCGCAATCCGGGCTAATCGCCCTACTTGCTCATACAGGCTAGCCCGTCCAATGTACATGCATTCGCTCGTGCAAGCACGGCTCAGCATGTCCACAGTCCGGGACTTTTATAGTAAAATAATTTTAGCACAGGATTCCACATAATGCAATTTTCAGATTACTATTCCCGGGCAGCAAACAACGTCTTAAACAGCAGCCCGGGATAAATATCTTTGGAGACGACCTCATAGTAGCTGCCATCATGCAGGGAGAAAAGCAGGATACCCTTATCCCTCGTGTCCATGTGGGAAAGCTCACTTAAAGGGAAGCTGGTGTCCCCGCAGGAGACACAGTCGCGGGTCATGGTGAATGTGCCCGCATCCTTCTTCTCCACCCGATGGTCTTTTGTGATGAGACAGAGCTCCGTGTCGGGGACGGAATATGTCATCTCACGGCTGGCTGCAACCAACTGTCCTAAATACGACTGCTGCCAGGTATTCCATTCATAGAGGGTGGAAAAGCCTTCGGGCCTTAATAATTTATTGATTGGATCTCCCATATCAGCATCCGGGCAATTACATAGGGAAACATCTTCAAACACGTCATTTTCGAGGAATCCATATTGGGTAAATATCCACCCGGCTCCGCAGCCGCAGCGCAGTTTCTGACCCTGCGCGGCGATCCGACCGATCTTCCCGCAGACCGGGCATGCGAAGATAAAACATTCCAGACCGGCCGCACCTCTGTTATAAGTCCGGGCAGGAATATTTTTCTTCTCCGCATTTCCATAGACACCGGTTCCAATCCCAGGGACATCAGTTATGGGAATGTCGGCCGGCTCCCTTGCCGGCTGCTCTATATACAGGTCTTTATTGATGGTATCCAGGATTTCCTCCACCGGCTTTCTATAAAAATACCCGGTCTCATACACATTCACAATATGGCTTCTCACCTGCCCGAAACAGAACTTTCTGCTCCAGCGGGGCAGAAGCTGGTATGCTCCATCCACCTGCATGGTGACAACGGTACATTTTAAGGAGCGGATGAGCTTCCCCGTAGAGGGAATGGCTTTATCCGTGGCTCCATCATAGGTCATATTCCCCTCGGGATACATGAGGACATTGTGTCCGGTGCGAAGCTCCCTGGCTATATCAAAGACTGTCTGGGCATTCTGCCCGCCCTTGGCGCAGGGGATGCAGTGGAGCAGCTTTGTAAATACCCAGGCCATGAACTTATTCCTCAGCAGATTTTCCGCGATGACAAAGCTCATCGGCTGCTTTATGGATATGGCCACAATGATTGGGTCGATATAGCAGCAGTGATTGGCCAGTACCAGGCAGGGCTCGTCAGGCAGGATAATCCGATCCCGTTTCTTTATGCCAAAAGGCAGGCGGAAAAGTACGCGGAATATGCCCTGCATGCATTTATAGAAAGCATAATATCTCTTATTCTGTTGGTGCATGCCATTGTCTTTTTTCATGTAAATTATCCCGGAAAATTTATACCTCAGGCGATATCCTCTGCTATCTCCGCGTCTATGATCTCAGGCACCGGGATGAGGGTTCCGTCTTCCATGGTGAGGATATTTCTGTAGGAATCGTATTTTTTGACACAGCCCACGGCGTCCACATACTCTCCGCCGCTTTTTCGCTCGTCCGGAATAAAATACCTGATACGGACTGTGGGCTTTGCATCCATCCGGGCCACTATTGTGCGGAGGTGCCGGTCCAGATCCTCGGCCTCCGACTCGGAGAGGATGGTTCTCTCCTCAGTAAGGCGGTAGATCTCCTCTATCTTCTCCTTATACCCCGACAGAGCCGCAAAAGGGGCGAACTGAGCCGCTCGCTTGCTGCGGTCCATACGCGGGTGATGGTCCGAGGTGGGGTGGGGCAGATTGATTATGTCCTCGAACTCACTGATGCTGCGGATTCTCATACGTTCTCCTTATAATAAACACTCAATTTTATAAACAATGGCTTACGCTCCTTAAACACTGTGTAGTAAGTGAATCCGCAGTCCGCGAGGATCGCGGGCACACGATCAAAAGCCCATGCGATCTGCTCCGGGGAGTGTGCGTCGCTGCCGATGGTGAGGATCTCGCCGCCCAGCTCGCGGTAACGGCGCAGGATATCCTCCGTGGGGTTCGGGTGGCCCAGCCCGTACTTGAAGCCGGCGGTGTTGAGCTCTATTCCCTTGCCCCGCTCTATGAGCATCCTCAATATCTCGTCGATGATGTCTGCATATTTCTCATAGCTGTAGTATCTGTTCTGATCCGGGCCATAGCGGACTATGTAGTCGATATGGCCATATACATCGAAGCCGTCGAAGGCACGGATATTCTCCGGGATGGACTCAAAGTACTCCCTGTAGACCTCCTCCTCGTCACGTCCCTCAAAGAATGCCGGATCATAAGGGTCGCCGCCATGGACCAGGTGGGATGAACCAATGACGAAGTCGAAGTCATGGGCCGCCAGTATGTCACGGTGAACCTGGGTCAGATGGGGCTGCAGTCCTATCTCCACCCCAAAGCAGACCGGGAAGCTGTCCCTGTACCGCTCCTTAAACGCCGGGATTCCCTTAACATATTCACCCAGATTCAACGGCTCGAAATCATCCCCTGCCGGAAAGTCCAGATCCAGGTGATCTGTGATGCAGATACCGTCAAGACCCAGCTTTTTCGCCTTCTCTATCATGTCCTCCGGGGCGGCGCTGCTGTCTCCGGAGTAGTTCGTGTGCATATGTGTATCCCAAAGCATGATGTCCTCCTGTAGTTTCCGTAGGAAAAATTATATAACCTATTATACACAGAAAACTACTAAAATCAAAAAAAACACAGATGAATCTTATGATATCCCTGTTATTTTTTGAATTTTATCGTCCTCTCTCCGCCTTGTCAAAAGCCGGTGAAAGTATTACAATCATTCCCGGTTTTAGTTTTTAAACTTACATGCTCACTTCGTGAGCAACACCAACTATGAAAGGGTATCATCATGCACAATAATGTCTTAAACTACCTGTATGACATAGTAAAAATAAAGCCGGACAAGCTGGCCTACTCCGACGGGGAGGCGGGGCTCACATTCTCCGAAGTGAATGAGCGCACTGCCCGCATCGGCAGCTTCCTGGCCGGGAAGCATATTTATAAAAAGCCTGTAGTGGTCTTTATGAAAAAGTCCCCTGAGGAGATCACAGCTTTCTTCGGCATCATCGCCGGGGGCTGTTTCTATGTCCCCATAGATGAGGAGATGCCCCGGGGCAGGATACAGCTGATACTGGATAACGTGCACACACCCCTTATCATCTGCGATGAGACGACCATCGGCATTGCGGAGGGCTTTGAGGCCGGGGATGCCGGGATCATCCTCTATGAGGATCTCCTTGCCACTGATACAGACGAGGCTGCCCTGTCCTCCGTCTATGACAAAGCCATAGACACCGACCCCATATATATAGTCTTCACCTCCGGTTCCACCGGCATACCCAAGGGCGTGGCCGCCTGCCACCGCTCCGTCATAGACTATATCGAGCAGCTCTCTGAGGTTCTGGGATTTAATGAAAATACCGTCTTCGGCAACCAGACGCCCCTGTATTTCGATGCCTGCCTAAAGGAGCTCTATCCGACACTGAAATTCGGTGCCACCACTTACCTGATCCCCAGGGAGTGCTTTTCCTTCCCGGTAAAGCTGGTGGAATACTTAAATAAGCATAAGATAAACACCATCTGCTGGGTGGTCTCAGCCCTGACCATGATCAGCGCCTTTAAGACCTTCGACTCGGTAAAGCCAAAATACTTAAAGACCATAGCCTTCGGCAGCGAGGTCTTCCCCATAAAGCAGTTTAAGCTGTGGCGGGAGGCCGTCCCTGAGGCTGCATTTACCAATCTCTACGGTCCCACCGAGGGCACCGGCATGTGCTGCTACTATCGCTGCGATAGGGACTTCGCCGACGATGAGGTCATCCCCATCGGCCGGCCCTTCCCCAATCGGGAGATCCTGCTCCTTACCGAGGACGGGAAGCCTGTCCCGGCAGGAGAGCCCGGGGAGATCTGTGTCCGGGGTACTTCCGTGACTCTGGGCTACTACAACGACCCGGAGCGCACTGCCGCCGCCTATGTGCAGAATCCCTTAAATCCCTGCTATCCGGAGATCATCTACAGGACCGGCGATATCGCCAGGTACAATGAGGCAGGCGAGCTCATCTTCGTCTCCAGGAAGGATTTCCAGATAAAGCATATGGGTCACCGGATAGAACTGGGGGAGATAGAGGTAAATGTGAACATGCTCCCCGAGATAAAACTCTGCGCCTGCATTTACGACACAAAACGGGGCAAGATTGTACTCTTCTATGTGGGAGATATCACGGAAAAAGACCTGATACTCTCCTTAAAGGGCAGCCTCCCCCGCTATATGCTCCCCAACAGGGTGAAACGTCTGGAGGAGATGCCCCTTACCGCAAATGGGAAGATAGACAGGGTGAGCTTAAAGAAAATGTGAATATTTTTCCGCTGCATTTAACCCCTGCTGCCCGGTACACCCGTGACAAGATCATTCTGCATATCCACAACAACCAGTAATTTCTTTATCATATTCATCTCCTCCGTCTTTTGTGTGTATACAGTTGGCTGTGAATGGTAACATTTTAATCTATAAACTCTGACTTCCGGCCATAGCTGGTGATATAAACTCCCTTCTGCGCCCGGGTCATAGCTACATACAGCAGGCATTTTTCTGAGGCTATAGATTCCGCTTCAGTCACTTTATCATTATGATTGACTGCTGATGCCAGGGGTATCACACGGTTATTTACCGCAGCGATGAAGACATACTTGAACTCCAGCCCCTTTACCCGGTGCATGGTGGCCATGCGCAGTCCGTCCAGGCTGCGGTCATCCGCCTTGTTTCTCTTTATCGCGTATGAACGTATCCCGGCTTTTGTCAGCTGCGCCGTGTAGTCACTGACCAGCTTCTTTGTCCTGGCCACCAGACATATATCACAGAGGGCAACGCCGCTTTCCTGTAAGCGCTTCACCTCTTCCGCAATAAAATCAAATTCCTCCCGGGCATCCGCAAAATTCTTTATCACCGGCTTCCCGCCGTGGGTCAGTGAACGACATTTGTCCCCGGGATCAAATCCCTCATCCAGATCGTCAAAGGAAATACCGGCAAGCAGGGCAAAGGCATGAGTACGAATTTCCTCCGTGGTGCGGTAATTTATCTTTAAAATGCTGCTCCTGCCGCGCACATTGATCCCGCATTTCGACAGTGTTGGACGATTTTTGTAAATCCTCTGATGGGAATCCCCGACAATGAAAATATCATTATGGTGGGTTTCCCCGGCAATCACCCGCAGCAGCCTGAAAGCATTGTCACTGAAATCCTGTCCCTCATCCACTATGATATGAGCATATTGCGGAGGACGTTTCATGGATTCGATGAGTTTTGAGCACTCATACATGGCAGTGTTGATATCCCTGATCTGCTTTTCTTTCATCAGATTCTGATAGTTTTCAAACACCTTCCAGACCAGCATACGCTTTTTCCGGTCAAGCCTGGTTCCCCGGCCGTTTCTGGCCGCCTTAACATACTTTTCCAGGCTCATCGCCTCCTGGGCCACGGCGACACGGTTCCACTCCTCTTCATAAAAACCGCAATCGAAAGGCAGGTCAACATTTGCGCCCTCTGCCGCCATTTCCCACAGAGGTTTTATCTGCTCGTCATATCCGATCTGTGCTGAATAATCCGCATCCCGGAGAAAACGATTCACCCATGCATCCAGATGAATGACTTCAATCCTCCGCAGTTCCTCCGGGGAACAGATTTTTTTCAGATTATCTTTAATATCAGCCGCCAGGTTTGCGGTAAAAGTGGTAAAGAGAATCTTTTCTCCGCTTTTCAGCTTTGACGCGAGATATTTCGCCCGGTGCATGGCCACGACCGTTTTGCCGG
Source organism: Clostridiales bacterium (assembly GCA_021204765.1). GTDB lineage: Bacteria > Bacillota > Clostridia > Lachnospirales > Lachnospiraceae > Eubacterium_I. The sequence continues at coordinate 4,951 of JAJPYU010000057.1, read as the reverse complement.
TTCCCGCTCCGCCGAGCACTCTGGCAGGGCCCGAATAATTTTTTCTCACAATCTTGCGCTGGGTAGGATGGAGAAACACTCTCCACATCTCCAGCGGTTCTGCCATAATGCGGCGGAGCTCATCCTCACCTTCCACGACAACGAAGGATTTCATCGTGCCGGGTGTATCAAGGGCAGCGCCCATATTGGGACTCACGGCAGCAGATCCTCTCTCTTCTCTCGCCAGATCAAGGATTTCCTCCACCTCAAATCCCTCGGCGATCCAGGACAGATACTCATACGCGTCGTGGGGAAGAGCCGTCTCCGCTGCGTAAAATTCTGAATTATCTCTTATTGACCGGACAAAGGCAATCTGGGCCTCAGGCACACCGAGCTCCAACAACTGTTCATCGCTTGCAGAAGCAAATATTGATGGTGTAAAAGTGTCAGGTACGTTCTGCACATCAAAGACCTGCAGTGTGCCGGTCTTAGGATTGACCTCACATTTCTTCCTCTCGGCCCAGGCATAGGCCTCATCATGGTGATCCACCCACAGCAGCAGGAAAACTCCGGATTCCGACTCCCTGACCACGATACAGCGATAAGTGTCGTCCACACGGGCCGAATATATCTTCTTATCAATGCCGCGGCTGATTTTTTCATAATTTATCCCGGGAGCCATGGGATTGTTCCTGAACTTGTTTAAAAACTCAGTCACCTTCCCCTGCACATTCCTGGGCAGCCTGGCAAAAGCCGTGAGAAAATCCGATGAAATTGCCACTTTTGCTGTTTCTGTCATTACTTTTTCCTCCATCGAATCACTGCAAAAAGCATATCCATTCTATATAATTGCAACTCAGTATTCTTATAGTAAACCGGCTATGTCAGATACGTCCATAACACTTACTATCCGCCAGCCCCGCTCTTCCATCTTCTCCTTATCAGCCTGCTGCTCAGTTGTCATAAAAGCGACCTTCTTATCGGGCCAGGCGATCTCCGCCATGGCGATAACCTCTCCGCTATCTCCTTCGACCTCATACCCGATACCTTCCTCATCGGGAACAGGTATTCCTGTTGCTTTTGCCAGATCAGCAAAGGCTTTTGCCTCGTCGCCGAACAGGATCGCCCTGACAGCATCCCATCCGCTGTCACCCTGTCCGGCCCCTTCGTCAATATCAGGAACCGGCAGCGGCAGCGCCAGGTAATCCATCTGAGCCAGGCCGCTGGATGATACCGCGACGAACTCATCCATAAACTGGGCCATATTATAAAACTGCCACAGTCCGTTCCACTCCTGTTCATATTTATCTGTGCGTTTATCTTTATCATCATTAAGCACCGCGCATACTGCAGCCGTCCTGTCTTTCAGTTCAGATACCGGTACCCCGGCATAAATGCTCAGGTGGACATTGATACTCCTGGGAATCCAGTTGCCGAATGCGGTTCCGGGGAAAGCAAAATCCTTATCTGTAAAATGGGTCTGATCGATCACAGAATCCATTACTGCCTTCCACTTATTGAAGGCTATCTGGTTGTTAAGCAGCTTCGGATCCAGCAGCGAGCGGGCGTATGCCATAGCCTGTCCCTTAAAAACAGTCTCCGCGTCCGGCAGCTGCAGATATGCGAACAGCAGGTCAAAGGGTGACATTTTCCCAGGATCCAGACTGTCGGCACCGCAGGAACTCACCGTGCTCTTATACATCACTTTCCCCGCAGGCATCTTCTCAGCCTCCAGTGTCGGTGTAAAATAATCGCCCTGGGGTGCGAACACACTCTGCACATCCTTATAGCTTAAGGACCACACCCGGAAATTCCCGCTTCTGCGAATGGCCTCACGCTTTATCGTGTCATCTGCGGCAATATCCTTATGGTAAGTGAATCCGTCTGTAAACACCGCAACCGGTTTGTGGGGCTGACTCTCCACCGGCCAGAAGACAAAGTCAGGTTTACAGGGAACGGCAACCCCGTCAGCCGGTTCCAGCAGCACCTGGGGTTCGATTTCCCAGTTAATCCCATTAAGCATGACATAATAGCTGTGCTTTCCGTTCCGGACGCTGTCGCTTACATTGGAGGCCCCTGCCTTATCCCTGACCGCCTCCATAAACCGCTGTTCCAGCTCGCTGTCAAAGATGGGGTTCACCTGGATATCCTTAAGTTTATTAATTCTTTTCAGATTATCCTTTCCTGATAAAATAGATTTCAGCAGGCTCACCGCTGTTTTTCTGGAAATATTTCCTATCTGCCTGCTCTGGCGATAGGCATACAGGCAGTGATAGCAGCCGTCCTTATCAGTATCATTACAGGAGCAGTTCTCCATCACGGAGAGCGCCTTTTCAAAGATGTCGATCAGGGCGTCTTTTTCGTTCATCAGTTGCTTTAAATAACCTGTGCCGCCCGGTATCGAGTCATAGATCACCAGATACTGCTTCCTGTAATTCGCGTCCGGCACCGGCACCTCGCTGACCGTGGCCCTTAAGTGATCCACATTGCCAAAATATTCTTTCATTCCCAGCATAAAGGCCGCGACAAAGGACTCCACTTTTACAGACGAGGAGTCCATGGTTGTAGCAGGCACCAGGAGTCTTAAAATCTCTGTGGTAAATTCCCGGTACAGGAACAGGCATTCTTCGTAGGCATCCGCCTGCATCAGGGAGGTCATCTTCCGTGTTTTGCAGGAAAAGGTATGGTTGGACTTTCCGTGTTCCGGCTGTATCTTACCGCAGTATTTGCAGATCTTAAATCCTTTACGGACATCCTCTACCCCGGAGACAGTCAGCTTCTCCCCCGTCATGTCACTCTCGCCGAAATTAATCTCCCTCAGCGTGGCCTTACGGACAAACTCATAACCGAAAGGAAAATCCTCATTGTCCATCTGATATGCCGCAGAGATATCGTGATCTTCATCCGCATCCACCAGCAGCTGTTTGCAGTAAAAGACATTTGACCTGTCCTCTGTCTCATCGCTGATCAGATTCTTCGTGTAATTCATGTTGGAACAGACCATCTGCACCTTCAGCATATTTCTGACCTGTCCGGCATCCGCCCAGGCAGGGCTCCCGCACTGGGGACAGACTGCGGTGTTTTTCCCGGCTTCTTCCAGCTGTGCATGGGAACAGTTTGGACACAGTCTCCACCTGGCCGACTTTGCCGTCGTCAGATCGACCTGATCAATAGTCAGCTTATGCCCGCCCACATAGAAGCTGTTGTTCGGCGCGAACTCACTGATCGCCGAGGAGGCAGAACGATTGTACTCACAGACAATCTTCTCATACTTTTTCTTTTGAGCCGCCGGGGCATCCTCATCCTCCCTTCGGTACATGACCGCGCGGAGGATAACACCGGCCTCCGGGAAGGTGTAGTTCGGCAGCAGGCCTTCATCCGAGAGGAAATTAAAGACATTTTTCCGGCCAAGCTCCCGAAGAACCACCAGCAGAGCGTACTCCTCATCCTTTAAGTCTTTTATCTCATCCTCGTAAGAGCTGTCCTTCGGCTTTGACTCCAGTTCCTTTACCATTGTCTTCAGGGATTTTACACTTGCCCGCAGCGAATCCTGCTGCTTCTTCAGATCCTCGAAGGAATCCAGGATCCTTACATACATGGGACTGTTCTGATTCTTCTTTCCCCTGGCGAAATCGTTGAGCTCCTGTCTCGCATTGTCATCAAGATAGGCAGCAAACATCTGCATAAACGAATTCAGCTGCCTTGACAGAGTACTCTGCACATATCCCAGGAAATTGAAAGGGAACATATCGTCCGGATGTTTGTCCAGATTCTTTAAGATCACCCCGACCCTGTCCGGGATGGCACCGTCGGGTATTCCCTTCTTTACCCAGGAATCCATGCAGAATGCCACAAACTGCCGCTCCAGCACCGCCGAAGCTCTGAGGAAAATCTTAGGCGGCGCAACATCCCCGGCAATCATATCCATGGGGTCAGAGTAAAAATACAGGTCATGGGGTCTGGCGTTGGCCACCGCCAGCGTCAGGGCATTGCCGTCCTTACGCCCGGCACGGCCTGCCCTCTGGAGATACCGGCTCTGTGTGGGAGGCATACTGCAGAGGATGACTGATGAGAGATCACCTATATCAATGCCCATCTCCAGAGTCGGTGTGCAGGAGAGCACATTGGGATCCCACAGCTTCTGCGTGTCTTTTCCGCGCTTGAAATCATTTTCCAAAATCTCCCTCTCCGGACGGTCAAGCAGCCCGGTGTGCTCCCTGGCGTTGATTCGTGCCAGGTCGCCGTTGCTGTAAAGCCTGCCGTAATAATTTATCTCCGGGCTCTCAGATATCTCCAGCCTGCCCTCACAGGAAGCGCGCATGCAGGGCGCGCCGTCAAGGAGTTCCGCGTTCTCAGCCGATACGGCATAAAGGGAACCGCACTGACTGCAGCGAAGCTGAACCACCTCATCAGTGATGTAAACCCGGCTCTTATTCAGACCGTAGATTCTGTAATCCGGAGAGGACGGCACCTCTGAAACCACTCTTTCCCTTACCGCTTCCTCCAGAATAAACTTCCCTATATTAATAAAGGTACTCTCCTCAACCATCACCTCGCTGCAGCACAGCATAAGCCAATCTGTGTATTTGGGAGAAGAAATATAATCAAACTCGCGGCTGCGCCTGCCGTTCCCCAAAAACTCCGCGATAAATCGCGGAATATTCCTGCCGCTCTGCCTCCCGGGAAGCCATCGGTTTCTGTCATTGGAAAGCATGTATCCGTTGCCGTTTCCTATTGTATACTCATCAAATACCGGATCCGCGAAGGCACCGTTCATCCGCATCAGATTCAGATATCCCAGCACCATCTGCCGGAATGACTGCATGTTTTCCGAGGTGAGGACTCCCAGCTCATTTACGGTGCGCTCCTGTACCGCCTCCGCGATCGCCTTTATGTCCTCCGCCGCAAAGGAAATAACAGAACAGTTTGATTTCTCAAGAGTCCGTCCTATCTTCCCGGTCAGTCCGTATTC
>JAJPYU010000102.1 GCA_021204765.1 Clostridiales bacterium | reverse complement strand
CGGGCGATCAGCTCCTCGTGGCTGCCGGAGTCGATGATTTTCCCGTCCTTTAATCCTAGTATATTATCCGCAGCCATGAGGGTGGTGATGCGGTGGCTGATGAGGATGACTGTGGCGCTCCCCATGGCCTCTTTCAGGTTCTTCCTTATAAGAGCGTCCGTCTCAGCGTCCACAGCGGAGAGGGAATCATCGAAAATGAGTATGGGCGCATCCTGGGCCAGGGCACGGGCTATGGCGGTGCGCTGCTTCTGGCCCCCTGATAAGGTCACTCCCCGCTCACCCACGAAAGTCGAGAAACCTTTGGGAAAATGATCTATAGTCTCTGAAAGTGCGGCGATGTTTGCCACCTTACTTACCTTTTCCATGTCAGGCTCATCTTCGGTGATGGCTATATTTTCCGCAATGCTCCGGGAGAAAAGGAAGGGCTCCTGCATGATGTAGCCGATATTTCGCCTGATCCATCCGGCGGGCATCTTCTTTAAATCCACGCCGCCGACGGTGATGCGGCCCTGCCCCTTTTCCAGGGGATAGAAGCGGGTAAGCAGCTGGGCCAGAGTGGTCTTGCCGCTTCCGGTGGTGCCAAGTATCCCCAGGATGGTCCCGGCGGGGATGGTAAAGCTCACATCATCAAGGGTCTCCGGCTGGTCAGGGTAGGCGAAGGAGACATGCTCGAAAGAAATGTCACGGTCCATTGGTGCCTTGGCCGCATCCGGGTCATCCTCCTCCATGGGGGAACTCATTATCTCAAAGAGACGCCTGACGGATACGGTAGTTTTGCTCATTTCGCTTAAGATCCTGCCCATCATGCGGACTGGGCGGAGCATCATTGTCACGTAGGAGATCATGGCAATGAGAGCGCCAACAGTGAGGTTCCCATTCACGCACATGACGGTGCCCACCGCCAGGGTCATCAGCAGTACCAGGCCGCTCAGGAAATCGACGAAAAAAAAGAAGATGGTCATGAATTTCCCCAAACGCACCCACTTATCAGTGACTACCTCGTTCTGGTCATAGAATTTCTCCCGCTCGGAATGCTCCTTTCCGAAAGCCCGGACTTCCCGGACGCCGCTTAAATTCTCCTGGGCGATAGTGGATAATATGCCCTCATTCTCATCGCAGGTCAAAAATCCCCTGCCTATTCCCTGATGGAACCAGAGGGAGATGCCGATGATCACCGGCACGCTGGCCAGTGCGATGAGGGAGAGCCGCCACTCTATCCTGAACATGAATACCAGGGAGAGTATAAGAGTCATGAGCAGGGAGAAAAACTTCGCAAACTGTTCCGAGAGGAAAGTCTTCACCATCTCCACGTCTGTGGTACAGCGCTGGATGATGTCGCCGGTCTGATGAGCAGAGTGCCATGCCACAGGGAGATGCTCAATATGCGTAAAGAGCCGGTCCCGCATACGCTTGACAAAGCGCTCGCCGCCGTTGTATATGCACATCTCATAGATAAAGCGCAGGGTCACGGCGATAAGGGTGATGACTATGACTGCCACCGCCGGGATCCACAGATGCAGGCGCAGCCAGGGAATGCCTCCGTGGGCATTTATAAAGTCCATTATAATAACAGGGAACGTCTCTGAATCGTTACCCAGTATGCCATCCACAGTGTACTCGATGATCTTCGGGCGCACCATGTCAGCCAGGGCTGATACACAGGCGAATATGGCCGCAAGGGCAAAGAAGCGCTTCGCGCCTTTAGCGAAGTCCATGAGCATAGTCCATCTGTTAAATTCGTCCGGGGTCGATTTATTGCGTCTCATAGGTACCCATTGTAAAGGAAAGAAGATTGAATGGCAAGATAAAAGATCGGACTTGACAACATACAGGAGGACCCCTATAATAAAAACAACATATGAACAATCGTTCAAATGATTGAATGTGAAAGTGAGGTCACTGCAATGAAAAAGACATATAAGATCGATGTGGACTGTGCCAACTGCGCAAATAAGATGGAGGAAGCCGCAAAGAAGACAGCAGGCGTAAAGGATGCCACGGTGAATTTCATGATGCTGAAAATGATAGTGGAGTTCGAGGAGGGTGCCGAGCCCAAAAAGGTGATGCCTCTGGTGCTTAAAAACTGCCGCAGAGTCGAAGATGACTGCGAGATATATTTTTAACTGTGTGAAGGTGAGTTCGAAAGAAATGAGTTGTTTCTTCCGAACTCACCATATACGCTGTGGCAGAAAATCCATATGGAAAGAGCAGATATAAGGAAAAGATTTTATGAATAGGAAACAGAAAAAAGTATTAATTCGTGTAATTATCGCAGCGGCTCTGATGGTCATCCTGGCCCGGGTGCCAATGCCTCTGGCACTGCTGCCTAAATATATGATATACAGGTTCGTTTTATTTATGGTGCCCTATGTGATCATAGGGTATGACATAATTATCAAGGCAGTTAAGGGCATCATCCACAGGCAGGTTTTCGACGAGAATTTCCTCATGGCAGTAGCGACAATAGGCGCGATCGTTCTGGGTCAGTATGCCGAGGCCGTGGCTGTCATGCTCTTTTACCAGATCGGGGAATTTTTCCAGAGCTATGCAGTGGGAAAGAGCCGCCGTAATATCAGCGAACTCATGGACATCCGGCCGGACTATGCGAATATCGAGCAGGATGGAGATCTGGTGCAGGTGGATCCGGACGAGGTGGCAGTCGGATCAGTCATAATTGTCCGGCCCGGAGAGAAAATCCCCATCGACGGGCTGGTTCTGGAGGGCACGTCCACTTTAAACACCGCTGCCCTGACCGGAGAGAGTCTGCCCCGGGATGTGCATGCCGGAGAGGAAGTCATCAGCGGATGTATCAACATGACGGGATTGCTTACGATCCGTACTACAAAGGAGTTCGGTGAGTCCACGGTCTCGAAGATCCTGGAACTGGTGGAGAATTCCAGCTCCTTAAAGTCACGCCCGGAGAATTTCATCTCCCGTTTTGCCCGCTACTATACTCCGGCAGTCTGTTATCTGGCACTGGCGCTGGCTATAGTACCGCCCATTATCCGGCTGATGATCGGCCTGACCCCGGCCTGGAGCGACTGGATCTACCGTGCCCTGACCGCACTGGTCATCAGCTGCCCCTGCGCATTGGTCATAAGCATTCCTCTGAGCTTCTTTGCCGGTCTGGGCGGAGCCGGCAAACAGGGAGTGCTCATCAAAGGCTCCAACTATCTGGAGGCCCTGGCTCAGACTAAATGTGTGGCTTTTGACAAGACCGGCACCATGACCATGGGCGTCTTTGAGGTCGTCGGAGTCCATCACAGCCGAATAGCTGAGGAAATGATCCTTAAATACGCCGCTTACGCAGAATGCGCTTCCTCCCATCCCATCAGCAGGAGCCTTACGGCCGCCTACGGCAAGCCCATTGACAGGAGCCTTGTGACTGATATCGAGGAGATAGGCGGAAACGGGGTGGTGGCCACTGTAGACTGTGAGAAAGTGGCAGTCGGCAATGCGAAACTGATGAGAAAGCTGGATATCGAATATATACCCTGCCACCAGATCGGAACCACCGTCCATGTGGCAGTCGGAGGCATTTACGTGGGACATATCCTCATCTCCGATGTGGTAAAGCCCACAGCGAAAGATGCCATTCAGTCGCTGAAGCGGTCCGGCGTGACAAAGACCGTCATGCTCACGGGCGATGCAAAAAACGTAGCCGAGGCGACGGCCAGTGAACTTGGCATCGACACAGTCTGCAGCGAACTGCTTCCGGCAGACAAGGTATCGAAAGTGGAGGAACTTCTCGGGCAAAAGAGCGGGCGGGAGAAAGTGGCCTTCGTGGGCGACGGCATCAACGACGCACCGGTGCTGTCCCGGGCAGATGTGGGTATCGCCATGGGAGCCTTAGGCTCCGATGCGGCCATCGAGGCGGCGGATGTAGTGCTGATGGACGACGATCCCATGAAGATATCAAAGGCTATCCGCATCGCGAAGAAATGCGTTAATATAGTGTATGAGAATATGTATTTCGCTATCGGGGTGAAGGTGGTGTGCCTGATCCTTTCCGCTGTCGGGATAGCGAATATGTGGATGGCGATATTCGCCGACGTGGGGGTGATGATCCTCGCGGTCCTCAATGCGATACGGGCGCTCTTCGTGAAAAGATTGTAGATTTTTTAAGGCGCCTGTCAGGCATCTTTTACATTATAAAATATATGGTTAGTGAACAAAACACGAATTTAACAGAGGAGGAAGTCTAAATGTATACAGGAGACATAGAAGTCTGTGAGGTCACCGAGGTCCACGAGGACCTGGTGAAGTCGGTCATGGCGAAGATGCCGGAGGAGACAAAGCTCTATGACCTGGCGGAGCTGTTTAAGATATTCAGCGATTCCACCAGGATACGGATCCTCTTTGTCCTCTTCGAGGCGGAGGTCTGCGTCTGCGACCTGGCGGACATGCTTTCTATGACCCAGTCCGCCGTGTCACATCAGCTGCGCATACTTAAGCAGAGCAAGCTGGTGAAGAACCGCCGGGAGGGAAAGTCCATCTTCTATTCCCTGGCCGACGATCATGTCCGCACCATCATCGCCCAGGGGCTGAATCATATCGAAGAGGACTAAAAAGTCAGTACCACACTCCGTCCACGGCGGTATCCTAAGGGGCATCCTCCCAGTGGGAAAGCTCCTGATAGATCCGTGCCAGAGGCAGGCCGACGACCGTATTGTAATCCCCCATTATCTGGCGTATGAATTTCCCGCCGATGCCCTGGATGCCGTAGGCTCCCGCCTTATCCATGGGCTCACCGGTATGGATGTAATCCCATATCTCCTCGTCGCTCATGGGATAGAATTCTACTATAGTATGCTCCTCAAAGCTTCGCTCCTCCACATAGGCATCGTGGATCTTTAAGATACTCACCCCTGTAAATACCCGGTGTGGCCGTCCGGAGAGGCTTTTTAGCATCTCGTAAGCCTCCTCCTCACTGCCTGGCTTTCCCAGTATCTCGCTGCCCCGCACCACTATGGTGTCAGCTCCGATAATAAATGTGTCCCCCGGATAGTCCAGGGACTGAGCCACGTCTTTCGCCTTGCCGCAGGCCAGCTCAACCACTATCCTGTCGGGCTCCTCCTCAGTGGTGACTTCTTCCCAGTGGGAAGGGATCACCTCAAAATCCATGCCCAGTTTCTCTATAAGCTCTTTCCGTCTCGGCGATGCCGATGCAAGTATTATCTTCATTATGTTCCTCCCATGAGGCTGTATTCGGGAGCTGCCTGCGCCCTGCACAGCCATGTCCCATATCCGTGGGTCAGCCTTTCTCAAACTGTCCCAGCTCACCTATAAGCTCCCAGGCGTCATCAAAATATGTCCTGATCCGGGGATCCATCTCATCATAATCACACATCCGGGGATCCTTTCTCTCATCTTCGTCGTGGACAGGCCCATATGACCAGTTATAATAGGCATAGAATCTCATCCAGCGCCGGTGCTCGATGCGGCGGCAGGCATCCAGGTACTCCGGATTCTGTATGATCCTTTTGTATATCCCATAAGCCTGCTCCAGAAGCTCCGGGCTCAGCACATCGTAATGTTCACCTTGCAGAAGTATCCTCACCTTGGTAAACATGTGCTCCGAGACCGCTATCTTCGACTGGCGCAGGTAATCGTCCAGCTCATCCCAATCAAGAGACCCCTCGGGGTGACGGCTGCGGTAGAGATTGTTCATCTGTATGGCCACCTGATTGAGGACCGTTCCCATGATGTGCTCCGGAGTGTAGATAGACTCATTGGTGCCGAAATGGGAAAGTCCCGGAATGATGCGGCTGCTTCTTAAGTCTATGCGCCCGCAAATGTGGTAATAGCGCCGCAGATGCCACATTATATCCCAGCCGTACTCCTCGTCATCGTCACATATGATTATGCGGTCAGCGGAATTCATTATCTCCCTGTTCTGTGACCAGGGAGTGTCGTGGAATATCAGGGAATCCCTGTCCTCTGCCTCCTCATTCATGGAGAAAACGTTCCCCAGTGCCCAGTGCACATCCAGATAATCCCCTATGTCCCCGAAAATGTGATAGGCCACATAATGATCCTTTGAAATGACGTTGTTGAGTATTGCCCTCTTTAAGATAGCCTCGCCGTAAGTGCCGGAGCCGATAATAACTATGCGGTGCTCGTCAAGTGTCAGGGGATGCCGTCTCCAGTATTCCCTGGCGCAGCAGTCACAGCTGTGAAAGAAATGTATATTTCCGGAGAGGCCGTCCTCTCCGCTGGCGGTACGGGCGTAGACCTCCACGGGGAACTCTGCGATATTCACCGCCCGGGGATTTCTTCCGATATCATTTTCATTCATAAGAAAGACATTGCAGCGGCTGCCTTTTCCCTTTTTGAGCGTGGCGATCCGCTCCGGGGAAACATTTATAAAAAGGCAGGGATAATCAGGCTCCTCGTCCACACTGCTCTTACTCAGCCCGAAAATGATGACTCCATTCGGATCCTCGTCATTTATCTGCTTTGCCAGGGTACCGCTCTCCAGGCTCATGTCGGCGAAATAATACCAGTTTTTCTTTTTATTCAGCCGAAGCGCCATAATGGGGAAGCCCTCGCTGGCCACAAAGGAGACCAGGGTGCTGACCAGAGTGACCAGGATGCAGGTGGAAAGTATCAGGAAAATGAAACCCACAGCCCGTCCCAGCACGGACACCGGGAAAATGTCGCCGTAGCCCACGGTAGTCAGGGTGACTATAGAATACCAGAATGCGTCACCCAAAGTCCTTATGGACGAGGCCGGATCCGATCTCTCGGCAAAAAGCAGCAAAAAGAGCAACAGGATGTAGACTGCCACCGCTATAATAATTATCCCCGCATAGATCCGGCGTTTTCTCTTCATGGATAAGCCCCCTTAACCTGTTCGCTTCGCAAGCAGCCCAAAAAAGAAAAAAGGCAGTATAACTGCCCCTTCATATTCCTTAAAACAATTCTTCAATCCCTGACAAATCAACTGAAAAGGTAGATGCTTCTGCTCTTCTAATGCCATATCACCCGCAACCCCTCTCTGCTTCATACAGGAAATCTCACTTCATTTAATGAGCGTGGAGGGATTCGAACCCTCGACTCCTTGATTAAAAGTCAAGTGCTCTGCCAACTGAGCTACACACCCATATAAAAAGTAACTGGGCCAGCCGGATTCGAACCGGCGAATGCAGGAGTCAAAGTCCTGTGCCTTACCCCTTGGCGATGGCCCAAGGTCTCTTACCTGCTGCTTCCAGTAAAAAGGGTGGGTAAAGGGACTCGAACCCTTGACCTCCAGAGCCACAATCTGGCGCGCTAGCCAACTGCGCCACACCCACCACATAAAAAGCCCATTGGCTTTAGCATGCCCGAAGGGACTCGAACCCCCGACCCACGGCTTAGAAGGCCGTTGCTCTATCCAACTGAGCTACGGACACACATGTTTTAAAAAACAGAAGCGGGTGATGGGAATCGAACCCACGTATCCAGCTTGGAAGGCTGGTGTTCTACCATTGAACTACACCCGCATATACCAATCGGGGTGACAGGATTTGAACCTGCGGCCTCCTGGTCCCAAACCAGGCGCTCCGACCAAGCTGAGCTACACCCCGCTTACCCCTGTGCGTCTTTTTCGCAACGCAAGTTATATTATATTGTAAGGTATTTGGAATGTCAACACCTTTTTCTGTCCATTGAAAATACCCTTAAATGCCCATTCCCCGCAGTTTTTCCCGCATCAGGCGCAGCGCATTGCCACGGTGGCTGCGGGAATTTTTTTCTTCAGGAGAAAGCTGGGCCGTGGAGCAGTGCTTATCCTCCACATAGAAGATGGGATCATAGCCAAACCCATTCTCTCCCGCCGGCTTGTCTCCTATATATCCCTCTATAGTTCCCCGGACTACTACAGGCTCATGCCCCGGCACCACTGCTGCCACGGCACAGACGAATCTGGCCGTCCTTTTCTCATGGGACACACCTTCCATGCGGCTGAGGAGCAGCTGATTCTTGATATCATAGGAGGTGTCCTCCCCGGCATAGCGGGAGGAGTATATCCCCGGCTCGCCGCCCAGATAATCTATCTCCAGCCCGGAGTCATCTGCCAGGACGATGTCATCACAGACTGCTGCCACGGCCTTCGCCTTTATCAGGGCATTCTCCTCAAATGAATTCCCATCCTCCACGATGTCAATATCTATTCCGGCCTCCTTCATGGAAAGTATCTCCCAGGAAGGGTCGTTAAGGATTTCCCGTATCTCAACCATCTTATTTTTATTGCCCGTGGCAAAAATGATTCTTCTGCTCATAACATTCCTCCGTACATTTCTCCGTGGGACACCTTCCCTGCACATGTCTCATGAACCTTACACATCACTTTCTGCCCCACCGCTATTGTATCGTATTCCTCCGCATTACCTACGGCATCGTCCTCTTCAACCGACAGTTCACAATGTCCCTTTGCACATAACTCCGTCTCCGGCACGCCTCTCTCCCCGCTTTGGCGGCTTCGGCCCGATATACTGATATATGGTAGACTTCAGCATCCCATTGTAAATCTTTTTCCTCTTATCCGCTTTCTTTCCGATATAACGCTCGGCATCCTCCCAGGAGGAGATTACGTACTCAGACCAGGAGTCCAGCCGTCCAAAAGCCTCCCCCATGTCCCTGTATATTTCCGGGAGAGCCTTCTTTTCCTCCATCCGCTCGCCGTAGGGCGGGTTGGTGATGACGAATCCATACTTCTTCGGGTGACGCAGATCCTTCACCGCCCGCTGCTGTAAATGTATAAGGCCGTCCACTCCGGCCCGGCGGGCATTGTCCCTCGCTGCCCGGATGATCTCCCCATCTATATCGTAGCCCTGAATGTCAGTGTCCACATCCGGATTTACCAGCTCACGGGCCTCCTCAAAAGCATCCTGCCAGGTCTGCTTCCCTATCAGGTTCGTCCAGCTCTCCGCCAGGAAATGCCTGTTCATCCCCGGTGCCATATCCGCCGCCATCATGGCCGCCTCAATGGGGAAAGTCCCGCTGCCGCAGAATGGATCCACCAGTATCCGGTCACCTTTCCAGGGCGTCATCATGATCATGGCTGCCGCCAGGGTCTCCGTGATAGGTGCCTTGCTCGACAATATCCGGTATCCTCTTTTATGCAGGGACTCTCCCGAGGTGTCCATGCCGATGGTAACTTCATCTTTATTTAAAAAGACCCGCAGCGGGTAGGACGCTCCACTCTCATCAAACCACTCGATGCCATAATGCTCCCTCATCCTCTCTACCATTGCCTTTTTTACGATGGACTGGATGTCTGAAGGACTGAAGAGCTTGCTTTTCACCGATGACGCCTTGGCCACCCAGAACCTGGCGTCCTCCGACAGAAACCTCTCCCAGGGTATCGCCCTCACAGCCTCGAAGAGCTCATCAAAAGTCTCCGCATGGAAATCACCGACTTTAAGGAGCACCCTCTCCGTGGTCCGCAAGCCGATATTAGCCCGGCACAGGGTCTCCTCATCCCCGGCGTAGGTGACCCGGCCATCCTCCACCTTCACGATGTCATAGCCCAGATCGTATATTTCCCTTTTAAGGATTGCCTCCATGCCGAAATGACAGGGGGAGATAAATTCATACTTTTCCATAAAATATTCATGCTCAATTCATGAGCTCCACAATTTATAAAATCTAATTGCCTGGCACTTCAAATTATTCAATATACCTGTTCTCACCGCACCGGCAGCGGGGTGTCTGGCGCAGGTCCGGAAGATAACTTCAAGTTCCCGAAAATCGTCACCTGTGCATCAGCTGAGAGATCAGGACAAATATCACCAACACTATACCGAGAATGATGAGGGTGCCATACCAGGTGTTCAGCTTCAGTTTACCCAGGCGCACATCCCAGCCCTCATTAGCCTTAAACTCCGCATGAAAACCGTGCTCCGGATTCTCTATCTGGGCGTTGACCTCCTCAATCTCCTCCTCAGTCATATTGCTGCAGTCGTGGCAGTCGCCGCAGAATCGCCTGTTGTACTGCCTCTGCTGCTCCTCTTCCTCCTCCAGGCGCAGGCCCTCAGCTCTCTCCACGATGAGCTCCGCCACTTTGGCTGGTTCCCCCAGCTTTCTCAAAATCTGCTCCATGGACTTCCCGGCAGCCAGCTCATCATTAAAATATTCCCGATAGAGCTCCATCTGCTCCTCCAGCTCAGCCGGTGGCAGCTTCTCCATAAGACAGGTCTTTAACACGCTTAAAAATTCTTCCATAATAATATTTCCCTTCAAAACCATGCGGGGGCAGTGTGCCGTCACTACTCGCCTCTCGAACCCATGCATCCGGAAAGCACCATAGAAACAGGTGACCACCCGGAAGCGGTCACCTGACATTCTAACATCATTTTCAATTTTTATCTACCTTATCTGCTGAAATAGTATCCGTAATTGCTGCCGGAGTCAGAGCCTGATCCGTCATCACCAAAGTAATAGTAATAATTGCTGCCGTCATCTCTGCTGCCGT
Source organism: Clostridiales bacterium (assembly GCA_021204765.1). Classification (GTDB taxonomy): domain Bacteria; phylum Bacillota; class Clostridia; order Lachnospirales; family Lachnospiraceae; genus Eubacterium_I. The sequence continues at coordinate 1,344 of JAJPYU010000102.1, read as the reverse complement.
CGCTGCTGCTGTCGGAAGAATCCGAGTAGGTGGAGAAGGAGGAGCTGTCCTGCTCATCAGCATTGTCCAGCTTTACACTGACTGTCATCTCCTCATAGCCGTCACCATTGTGTCTGTTTATTATGACATCCACGGTCTCGCCGGCCTTATAGTACATAAGGTCATCTTTCAATGCGCTGATGCTGGATACCGAAATACCATCCAGGGAAGTGATGATATCGCCGGCCTTAATGCCGGCATTGTCAGCCGCGCCGCCCTCCAGGACCTCGGAGACATACACGCCCTGGGGCATGTTGTAGGTGGAAGCCACATCTGAAGTGACGTCAGTACCGGTGATATTTAAGGCACCGTAGCCTGATTCCAGCTTCGTCCTGGTCTCACGGTTCATCAGGTTCTCAATGACAGGCTGGGCTGTGGACATGGGGATGGCAAAGCCCATACCCTCGACTTCCTCGCTGGCGTACTTGGCGCTGTTGATGCCGATGAGCTCTCCTTTCATATTGAAAAGGGCGCCACCGCTGTTGCCGGGGTTGATAGCCGCATCGGTCTGGATCAGGTTGGAAGTAATGTCATCTATGGTTACCTCTCTGTCCACCGCACTGATGATACCGGAGGTCACGGACTGTCCGAGTCCTAAGGCATTTCCTACTGCCACCACTTCGTCGCCCACCTTCAGGCTGTCGGAATCACCGATGACTGCTATGGAGATACTGTTTAAAACATCCTCGTCAATGTCGGAGAGGGGAATGGCCACGACAGCCAGGTCATTATCGGCATCAGTTCCTTTTATCACAGCACTGTAAACCGCATCTGCGGAATCATTGAAACACACCGTCAGCTCATCTGAATCCTCGACAACGTGGTTATTGGTAACTATGAGCAGCTCGCTGTCGGACTCCGCGATGATGACGCCGGAGCCGCTGCCCTCGCTCTCCTGCTCGAACACTCCGAACATGGTCTGTACCTCTGAGACGCTCTTGTTGGTGATGGCCACCACGGAGCTGCCGCAGTTCTCAGCGATCTGTGCTACCGTGTACTCTCCGTCCGCAGAGGTATTCTCGGCTGTCGCATCCCCTGAACCGTCGGATTCAGCCAGCTTTGAACCAGTGGTTGTTACTGTAACAGGGTTTGAATCCGAGCTGCCAAAGGCATTCTTCCCGATGGCGAAGCCGCCCACGATGCATGCTGCCACGATCACACCGCAGATGACCGCTGTCCCGATGGCCTTGATGTACGGCCTCTTATGCTTCTCCCTCTTTTTCCTGCTCCTGCGGCCCTTGCCGCCCTGGGGCTGTCCCTGGGCCTGGTAGGCATTTCCGCCTGTGGGCTGCCCGGTGTAGGGGT
>JAJPYU010000192.1 GCA_021204765.1 Clostridiales bacterium | reverse complement strand
ATTTTGCGGATTTCCTTGTAGAGGACTACAATCGCCGGAACATCCTGAAGCAGAAGCTCTACAGCGCCGGGATATCCCATATCGATATCGAGAGAGCCTCCGACCGCGTGAAGGTCACAGTGTATACTGCCAAGCCCGGTGTAGTCATCGGTAAGGGCGGAGCTGAGATTGAGAAGATCAAGAAGGATCTGCAGAAGCAGGTCGGTGACAAGAAGCTCATTCTGGACGTCAAAGAGATCAAGAAGCCGGATAAGGATGCACAGCTGGTGGCTGAGAATATAGCCGGACAGCTGGAGAACCGTATATCTTTCCGCCGTGCTATGAAGTCCTGCATGGGCCGTGCCATGAAGGCGGGTGCCTTAGGGATAAAGACTGCTGTCGCCGGCCGTCTCGGCGGGGCGGATATTGCCCGTACAGAGTTTTACAGTGAAGGCACCATTCCGCTGCAGACCCTGCGAGCGGATATCGATTATGGATTCGCGGAGGCCGATACCACCTATGGTAAGGTCGGAGTCAAGGTGTGGATCTATAAAGGTGAGGTTCTTCCCAAAAAATCAAGTGAAGGGAGAGATAAATAATGTTAATGCCTAAGAGAGTTAAGCATCGGAAGCAGTTCCGTGGTACTATGAGGGGCAAGGCCACACGTGGCAACAAGATCGCCTACGGTGAGTACGGTATCGTAGCCCTGGAACCCTGCTGGATGAAGTCCAATCAGATAGAGGCAGCCCGTATAGCCATGACACGTCACATGAAGCGTGGCGGCAAAGTCTGGATCAAGGTCTTTCCCGATAAGCCCGTGACATCTACGCCGGCTGAGACCCGTATGGGTAAAGGAAAAGGTGCTGTGGATTACTGGGTAGCCGTAGTGAAGCCGGGACGTGTGCTGTTTGAGGTAGCCGGAGTACCGGAAGATGTAGCCCGTGAGGCCCTGCGTCTTGCTGTGCACAAACTGCCCTGCAAGTGCAAAGTCGTTTCACGTGAAGATTTAGAAGGCGGTGAATAAGATGAAAGCTAATGCATATTTGGAAGAGTTAAGGACACATAGCGATGCTGAGCTGCAGAATCAGCTGGTGGCTGCGAAGAAGGAGCTTTTCAATCTCAGATTCCAGAATGCCACTAACCAGCTGGAGAATACAGCCAGGATCAGGGAAGTCAAAAAGAACATCGCCCGGATCAAGACCGTGATCACAGAGAAGGCGGTTTGATTTCCCCCTACAGTACGAAAGGAGAATTCTCGTGGAAGAAAGAAATCTTAGAAAAACACGTGTCGGCAGAGTGGTCAGCGACAAGATGGACAAGACCATAGTCGTAGCCGTCGAGTACAGGGTCAGACATCCCCTCTACGGCAAGATCGTGAAAAAGACCTATAAGCTTAAGGCCCACGATGAGAACAATGAGTGCGGTATCGGGGATACCGTCAGAGTGATGGAGACCAGGCCCCTTTCCAAGGAGAAGCGCTGGAGGCTGGTTGAGATCATGGAGAAAGCCAGATAATAAGGAGGCCGCTAATATGATTCAACAGGAAAGCAGACTTAGGGTTGCTGACAATACGGGAGCGAAGGAGATCCTCTGCATCCGCGTGCTGGGCGGCTCTACAAGAAGATATGCCCGTATAGGCGATATTATCGTTGCTACTGTAAAAGATGCAACACCAGGCGGAGTTGTCAAGAAAGGTGACGTGGTGAAGGCTGTTGTGGTGCGGACGAAGAGGGAAACCCGCCGCAAGGACGGCTCCTACATCCGTTTCGATGAAAATGCCGCAGTTATCATCAAGGATGACAAGACACCGAGAGGAACGCGTATTTTTGGACCAGTTGCCAGAGAGCTTCGTGACAAGCATTTCATGAGGATAGTCTCTCTGGCACCGGAAGTATTATAGGAGGTGGCGTATCATGCTGAAGATTAAAGAAGGCGACATGGTAAGAGTCATCGCCGGTAAGGATAAGGGCAAGGAGGGCAAGGTCACGTCAGTGGATGCGAAACACAGCCGTGTCATTGTGGATGGAGTCAACAAGGTCTCCAAGCACATGAAGCCCACCATGGCCAACCAGTCCGGCGGAATTATCGAGCAGGAAGCGCCTATCCATATTTCCAATGTAATGTATCTCGACAACGGAGAGCCTACCAGGATAGGTTTCACCTTCCAGGGCGAGAATGCCAAGGGAAAGCCCATCAAGCATCGTGTCGCGAAGAAGTCCGGCAGGATCATTGACTGATAAAGGAGGGACAGTAAGTTGAGCAGACTTAAAGACATTTACGATAATGAGATCATGGATGCCATGATCAAAAAGTTCGGATATAAGAACAGCATGCAGGTCCCGAAGCTGGAGAAGATCGTGGTGAACATGGCTATCGGTGAGGCGAAAGAGAATGCCAAGATCCTGGATTCCGCCATGGCTGACCTGGCTACCATTACCGGCCAGAAGCCCATCAAGACCATCGCCAAGAAGTCAGTCGCAAACTTCAAGCTCCGTGAGGGCATGGCTATCGGCTGCAAGGTGACCCTGAGGGGTGAGAAGATGTATGATTTCGCAGACCGTCTCATCAACCTGGCCCTGCCCCGTGTCCGTGATTTCAGGGGAGTGAACCCGAACTCCTTCGACGGAAGAGGAAATTATGCCCTGGGTATCAAAGAGCAGCTGATCTTCCCTGAGATCGAGTATGACAAGGTGGACAAGGTAAGAGGCATGGACATAATCTTCGTCACCACAGCGAAGACAGACGAGGAGGCCCGTGAGCTTCTGAGGCTTTTCAATATGCCGTTTGCAAAATAAGAGGAGGGTATTTTATGGCAAAGAAATCATTAAAAGTAAAACAGCAGCGCCCTCAGAAGTACTCCACCAGGGAGTACACCCGATGCAGGATCTGCGGACGTCCGCACTCTGTTTTAAGAAAATATGGTATTTGCAGGATTTGCTTCCGTGAGCTGGCCTACAAGGGCGAGATTCCGGGTGTGAAGAAAGCCAGCTGGTAAGGAGGAAAGATAATGAGGACTACAAATGATCCTATCGCGGATATGCTTACAAGGATCCGCAACGCTAACATAGCAAGACACGACACTGTGGATATCCCTTCCTCCAAGATGAAGCTTGCCATCACTGAGATTCTCTTAAAAGAGGGCTATATCGCTAAGTACGAGATCATCCCGGATGGGAATTTCGACGGCATCCGCATCACATTAAAGTATGGCACCGACAAGAATGACAGGGTTATCACAGGCTTAAAGAGAGTCTCCAAGCCGGGTCTGCGTGTCTACGCCGGAAAGGACGAGATTCCCAGAGTGCTGGGCGGACTGGGCACTGTTATCCTGTCCACCAACCAGGGCGTGATCACAGATAAAGAGGCAAGGAAGCTCCACGTAGGCGGAGAAGTGCTTGCGTTCATTTGGTGATAGAGCATTTTCAATAAGCAGACTTTTGGAATGCTTGCATTCCTTAAAGGCTGATTATTTGAAAATCTAACAGACATGAGCAAGTAGCACGGTAGTGCGGATTGCGAATGGATGTGGCGATTGTGGAAGCACGAAGTGCGGAGCAATCGGCTCTTATGTAAAATATAATAGGAGGTACGGGCATGTCACGAGTAGGAAGAATGCCAATCGCGGTCCCGGCGGGTGTCACCGTCACGATCGCAGAAAATAATCTGGTGACGGTAAAAGGTCCTAAGGGAACCCTTGAGAGAGTGCTCCCCAGGGAGATGGAAATTAAGCAGGAAGGTTCTGAGATCATCGTTTCCAGACCCAACGATTTAAAGAAGATGAAATCGCTCCACGGCCTGACCAGGACCCTGATCAATAACATGGTGGTCGGTGTGACTGAGGGATATACAAAGGTACTGGAGATCAACGGTGTCGGTTACAGGGCGAATAAGTCCGGCAACAAGCTGACTATGACTCTCGGTTATTCCCATCCGGTGGAGATGGTTGACCCTGAAGGCGTCACTGCCACAGTGGACGGCAACAAGATCACTGTATCAGGTATCGACAAAGAGAAGGTCGGCCAGTACGCAGCCGAGATCAGAGACAAGAAGAAGCCTGAGCCATACAAGGGCAAGGGTATCAAGTACGCTGATGAGGTCATCCGTCGTAAGGTCGGCAAGGCCGGAAGCAAATAATTGGAGGTGCAGCAGAAATGATCAAAAAGAAATCAAGAGCAGAGGTTCGTGCGAAAAAGCACAAAAGACTTCGTTTCCATCTGGCAGGCACTGCCGCGAGACCGCGCCTTTGCGTTTTCCGCAGCAACAAGCACATTTACGCCCAGATTATTGACGATGATGCTCAGGTGACACTTTGTGCAGCCTCCACCACTGAGAAGGCCATCAAGGCTGAACTGGAAAAGACCGGCGATACAGAAGCTGCGAAAGCCGTAGGTAAGGCCATCGCCGAGAGGGCGCTTGAGAAAGGCATTACCACTGTGGTATTCGACCGCGGAGGCTATGTCTATCAGGGCAAGGTAGCGGCACTGGCTGATGCGGCCAGAGAAGCCGGATTGATCTTTTAACGGGAGGAGAAGCGAGCATGAAACGTACTATTATAGATCCGAATCAGTTTGAATTAGAGGACAAAGTCGTGACTATCAAGCGTGTCACGAAAGTCGTCAAAGGCGGACGAAACATGCGCTTTACGGCTCTTGTAGTTGTCGGCGACAAGAACGGTCATGTGGGCGCTGGCCTGGGCAAGGCTCAGGAGATTCCCGAGGCTATCCGCAAGGGTAAGGAGGATGCCATGAAGAATCTTATTGAGGTGAAGCTTGATGAGAACCAGAGTATTCCCCACGACATCATAGGAAAGCATACCGGCGCTTATGTCCTGTTAAAGAGGTCTCCGGAAGGTACCGGAGTTATCGCAGGCGGCCCCGCACGTGCAGTGTGTGACCTGGCCGGTATCAGGAATATCCGCAGCAAATCCCTGGGCTCCAACAACAAGCAGAATGTTGTCCTGGCAGTGATCGAGGCCTTAAAACAGCTGAAATCCCCCGAGGATATGGCGAGACTCCGCGGAAAGACTGTTGAAGAGATAATCGGTTAAGGAGGGCTTAAGATATGGCAGGCAAATTAAGGATTACACTTGTCAAATCCCCCATCGGTGCCGTCCCCGCTCAGAGGAAGACCGTGGAGGCTTTGGGTTTAAAGAAAATGCATAAGACCGTTGAGCTGCCGGACAATGATGCTGTCCGCGGCATGGTCTGGCATGTGAGACATTTGGTTAAGGTTGAGGAAATCTGACAGGAGGTGCCCTATTATGGAATTATCGAATTTGAAACCTGCAGAAGGTTCTAAGCACGGTGATCGTTTCCGCAAGGGCCGTGGCCACGGTTCCGGAAACGGCAAGACCGCCGGTTACGGCATGAAGGGCCAGAAGGCTCGTTCAGGAGCTCCGAGGCCGGGCTTCGAAGGCGGACAGATGCCTTTATACAGACGTATCCCCAAGAGAGGTTTTCATAATATCAACACTAAGGATATCGTTGGTGTCAATGTCTCTTCGCTGGAGAGATTTGACGATGATACAGTCGTCACTGTGGATATGCTGGTAGAGACCCGCATCGTCCGCAATCCGAGAGACGGCGTTAAGATCCTCGGGAAAGGTGAGCTGACGAAGAAGCTCACAGTACAGGCAAACGCATTCAGTGCTTCCGCTAAGGAAAAGATCGAGGCACTGGGCGGAAAAGCAGAGGTGATCTGATGCTTCAGACTGTTCGTAATGCGTTTAAGATCAAGGAGATACGGGACCGCATCATTTTTACACTGTTGATGCTGGTAGTTGTGCGTATCGGATCCCAGATCCCAGCTCCGGGAATCAACGGCGAATATTTTGCCTCCTGGTTTTCGGAGAACGCCGGCAATGCCTTCGGATTTTTTGATGCGATCACCGGAGGATCCTTTGAAAAGATGTCGGTGTTTGCCTTAAACATCACACCGTATATCACTTCAACCATTATTATCCAGTTGCTGACTATTGCTATTCCCAAGTTTGAAGAGTGGCAGAAAGAGGGCGAGGAGGGACGCAAGAAGCTTATCGCCATCACCAGGTACCTGACAGTTGCCCTGGCGCTGATGGAGTCACTGGCCATGGCCATCGCTTTCGGGAAACAGGGGCTTCTCACAGAGTACAATGCCCTGAATGTTATCATGACAGTGGTCACACTGACCGCCGGTTCCACGGTGATCATGTGGATAGGTGAGCGTATCACTGAGAGAGGCGTGGGCAATGGCATTTCCATAGTCCTGACTATCAATATCATCTCCAGGCTGCCTTCGGACCTTACTACTCTTTTCGGGCAGTTCGTCCAGGGCAAGGAGCCGGCCACAGCAGTGCTTAATGCCGCTATCATAGTGGCTATAATTATCCTTGTGGTGGTGCTGGTCGTGGCGCTGCAGGGTGCGGAGAGGCGGATCCCCGTCCAGTATTCCAGGAAGATGAACGGCCGGAGACAGGTGGGAGGCCAGTCCTCTCAGATTCCCTTAAAGGTTAATACTGCGGGCGTCATACCCATCATCTTTGCCCAGTCACTGATGATGTTCCCGGTCATCATATGCCAGATTATCGGAAAGACAGGCGGAACAAGTATCTGGGGTAAGATACTGACCATGCTCAGCCAGTCTAACTGGTTTGACTTTAACACTCCGATAAATAATATCGGACTGGCAATATATATTGTACTGGTGGTTGCATTTGCTTACTTCTACACCTCCATCACTTTCAATCCCCTGGAGGTTGCTGACAATATGAAGAAGCAGGGCGGCTTTATCCCCGGCATACGTCCGGGCAAGCCTACCAGCGATTATCTGCAGCAGATGCTCAATTACATCATCTTCATCGGAGCTGTGGGTCTGGTCATTGTGGCCATCATCCCTATCTTCTTTGAGGGCGTGTTCAATGCCAGCATCTCTTTCGGCGGCACTTCACTTATCATTATCGTGGGTGTCATCATCGAGACCTTAAAGCAGATCGAGTCGCAGATGCTTGTTCGAAACTATAAAGGGTTCTTGAATGATTAGCCGAAGCGGCATATGCCGCCCAGGTTTAATTTACGTGTTTTTCCCGTACCGGCAGCGAATTGGCAGGTGCGGGCGTGAAAAGTAATGGGAGATCTCCCCTTAAAAGGAGCATCTCCGCTTTTCGTACCAAAAATTTTACAGAAAAGGAGGAAAATAACAATGAAAATCATCATGTTAGGAGCACCCGGAGCAGGAAAAGGCACCCAGGCGAATATGATTGCTGACAAGTACGGGATCCCCCATATCTCTACAGGAGATATCTTCCGTTCCAATTTACAGGCCGGGACGGGCCTGGGCATGAAGGCAAAGAGCTACATGGAGCAGGGTCTCCTTGTTCCGGATGATCTGACCTGTGATCTGGTTATGGATCGCATTGATCAGGGTGACTGCGCAAAAGGCTTTATCCTGGACGGTTTCCCCAGGACCATCCCTCAGGCTGAGTGCCTGACCCAGGCTCTTGCAAAGACCCGTGAGTCCATGGACTATGCCATCAATATCGATCTGGCTGACGAGATCATCATCGAGAGGATCTCCGGTCGGCGGGCCTGCTTAAACTGCGGTGCCACCTACCATATCGTGAACATTCCCCCGAAAGTGGAGGGTATGTGTGATCACTGCGGCTGCCCCATTGTACTTCGTGATGACGACAAGCCGGAGACTATGAGAAAGCGTCTCGATGTCTATCATGAGCAGACCCAGCCCCTGGTGGATTACTATGAGAAGCAGGGCATCCTCCGCAATGTGGACGGAAGTCTGCCAATGATGGAAATCTTCTCGGAGATCATGAAGGTGCTTGAGAGCTAGGGTTACTGTGTGCACGTCGGGAGGCATATATGTCAGTATCAATTAAATCAGAGCGTGAGATAGAGCTGATGAGAAAATCCTGTAGTATTATCGCCCGGGTCTTTGAGGATCTGGGTAAGGAGATTCATGCAGGCATGTCCACCCTGGACGTGGACAGGCTGGCGGATGAGATGATACGCAGCTGGGGTTGTATCCCGAATTTCAAGAATTACGGCGGATTTCCTGGGTCTGTCTGTGTCTCCTTAAATAACGAGGTGGTGCACGGCATACCCAGGGCAGACCGTATCATCCACGACGGAGATATAGTAAGTCTTGACATGGGATGCATATACAGGGGATACCATTCCGATGCGGCCCGTACTCATGGCGTGGGAGAGATATCCGAGGAGGCCAGACTGCTCATAGAGCGTACCCGCCAGAGCTTTTTCGAGGGAGTCAAATATGCCAGGGCCGGAAACCACCTGCACCAGATATCCAATGCCATAGCGGATTATTGCGAGAGTTTCGGTTACGGCGTGGTGGAGGATCTGGTGGGCCATGGAGTGGGGAGTGCTCTCCACGAGGATCCCCAGATACCGAACTTCCACATGAAAAGCCGGGGCATACGCCTGAGACCCGGCATGACCCTGGCCATTGAGCCTATGGTAAATGCCGGCACCTGGGAGGTGGAGTGGCTGGATGATGAGTGGACAGTGGTGACTCTGGACGGTTCTCTCTCCGCTCACTATGAGAACACCGTGCTGATAACTGACGGCGAGCCCGAGATACTGACGCTCACAGATGCGGAGAAAGCGATGATGTTATGACCTGGGATAAGGAGAATATCAGACTGGCCACATCGATGGCGGGGCATGACAAAGGCGAGATTTTCGTCATAGTGGGAGAGGAAGAGGAGTATGTGTATCTGGCTGATGGGAAAAGCCGTTCTGTGACATTGCCAAAGCGAAAGAACAGGAAGCACATACAGATAATAGGGAAGATACCGGAGGATGTCCTGGAGGTTTTGACTAAGCGGATCCCCCCGGATGACGTAGCAGTGAAAAGAGCATTGAAGCTGTACAAAAGAGCGTTATCGTGTGAACAGTAGATAAGATGGGGAGGAAAAGGGATAGTATGTCAAAAGCAGATGTGATCGAGGTAGAGGGAGTAGTGGTGGAGAAGCTGCCCAATGCTTTCTTTAAGGTGGAGCTGACAAACGGCCACCAGATACTGGCTACCATCAGCGGCAAGCTGCGCATGAATTATATCCGTATCCTGCCGGGGGATAAGGTGACATTGGAGATGTCACCTTATGACCTCACGAAGGGCAGGATCATATGGAGAGATAAATAACTAGTGTTCGCACGGTAGCTTCACCATCATGCGCAATCTCGCACGTTTCACGTGCTTTCCCGCTCCTTACGGAGCTAAGATTGCTTATGAGGTGATGATTACCTGTTGCACAGTATTCGAGATTAAAATATGTCTGCATTCAAGCAAGCTTGATGCAGCCACAGCCATCTTTTCATCTCGCTTACCGTGCGAACGGTAACGCAATTAAATCAAAAAGTAATTGCATTTGATTTTTTGCTGTGATAAAATGTTAATCGGCGCTCTGCGAAAGAAAGGGATTTTGCGCCCATTTCGCATGTTGCCAGGGGCGTTGTTTATAAAGTTGCAAAGCCTTGTTTTAAGGGATTTGCGGAGAGGAAAGGAGGATTTGTCGTGAAAGTTAGAGCATCAGTTAAGCCTATGTGCGAGAAATGCAAGGTTATTAAGCGCAAGGGACGTGTCATGATCATTTGCGAGAATCCGAAACACAAGCAGAGACAGGGTTGATCATTCATTTTGTGTGCGGCTGCAAGGGAGATCCCCTCTGGTCCCCTTGTTCACAGGATGGACAAAACACTGCAGGTGGCACTTAGAGACTATAGACTATTTATGGAGGTGTAAACACACATGGCTCGTATCGCAGGTGTAGATTTACCAAGGGAAAAACGTGTGGAGATCGGTCTGACTTACATTTACGGTATCGGAGTTTCCACGTCAAGGAAACTGCTCAAAGTGGCGAACGTGAGCCCGGATACCCGCTGCAAGGATCTGACCGATGATGAGGTCAGAGCACTCAGTGCGGCTATCGAGTCCGAGGGCGTCATCGTGGAAGGTGAGCTTCGCAGGAACGTGGCGATGGACATCAAGAGGCTCCAGGAGATTGGCTGCTATCGCGGCATCCGTCACAGGAAAGGTCTGCCTGTCCGCGGCCAGAAGACCAAGACGAACGCCAGGACACGTAAGGGTCCGAGGAAGACTGTAGCTAACAAGAAGAAATAATCAATCAGAAAGGCAAGAAAGTAGGTTAGTTAAATTATGGCTAAAAAAGTTGCAAAAAAGACAACGAAAAAGCGTGTTAAGAAGAATATTGAGCGCGGACAGGCTCATATCAAGGCTTCTTTTAACAACACCATCGTAACGCTGACCGATACCCAGGGCAATGCCATTTCATGGTCCAGTGCGGGCAGCCTGGGTTTTAGAGGGTCAAGGAAATCTACTCCTTATGCTGCGCAGATGGCTGCTGAGGCGGCTACCAAGGCGGCTCTTATACACGGTCTGAAGACTGTAGATGTATTTGTAAAGGGACCCGGTTCCGGGAGAGAGGCTGCTATCCGTGCCCTTTCTGCTGCGGGTCTTCAGGTAGTTAGTATCACTGACGTGACGCCGGTGCCTCACAATGGCTGCCGTCCGCCCAAACGCAGAAGAGTCTGATCAGGAGGTTAATCGAAGATGGCAGTAAACAGAGTACCTGTTCTTAAAAGATGCAGATCCCTTGGGCTTGAGCCCACTTATCTGGGGATCGATAAGAAATCAAAGAGGCAGTTAAAGAGATCCAACCGTAAGGTATCCGAGTACGGCCTCCAGATGAGGGAGAAGCAGAAAGCCAAATTCATTTACGGCGTTCTGGAGAAGCCCTTCCATAACTATTATTTAAAGGCTGATAAGATGAAAGGCATGACCGGTGAGAACCTGATGGTCATGCTGGAGTCCAGGCTGGACAATGTGATCTTCCGTCTTGGATTTGCCAGAACCCGTCGTGAGGCCAGACAGATAGTGGATCATAAGCATGTGCTGGTAAACGGCAAGTGTGTGAATATCCCATCCTATCTGGTGAAGGCCGGTGCCACCATTGAGATCAGAGAGAAGTCAAAGGGGTCTGTCAGATATAAGGACATACTGGAGGCTACTGCAGGTCGTGTGGTGCCCGAGTGGCTTGAGGCTGACCCCGAGAATTTAAGCGGGGTAGTAAGGCAGCTTCCCACCCGTGAGATGATCGATGTCCCGGTTGACGAGATGATGATCGTCGAGTTGTATTCCAAATAATTGATGCGGCGCGACAGATACAAAGGAGGATTACACAGTGTTCGATTTTGAAAAACCCAGGATTGAGATTGCTGAGATGTCCGATGACAAGAGGTATGGCAGATTCGTTGTGGAGCCTCTGGAGAGAGGTTACGGTACCACCCTCGGCAATTCCCTGCGAAGGATAATGCTCTCATCCCTGCCGGGTGCGGCTGTCAGCCAGGTGAAGATCGATGGTGTCCTGCATGAGTTCAGTTCTGTTCCCGGAGTCAAGGAAGATGTTACTGAGATCATTATGAACATCAAGAATCTGGCTCTTAAGAATTCCTCTCAGACCGGCGATCCCAAGACTGCGTATCTTGAGTTTGAGGGTGAGGGTATTGTGACTGCGGCTGATATCCAGGTGGATTCTGATATCACTATCATGAATCCGGAGCTGGTCATCGCTCACTTAAACGGTGGGGTGGATTGTCATCTGAATATCGAGATGACTATCACCAACGGCCGAGGCTATGTCAGCTCTGAGAAGAATAAAGACGAGGATACTCCCATAGGAGTCATCGCCATCGATTCCATCTACACACCGGTAGACAGGGTGAACCTCTCCGTGGAGAATACTCGTGTGGGCCAGATCACTGATTATGACAAGCTGACACTGGACGTGTACACCAACGGTACCCTGGAGGCTGACGATGCGGTAAGTCTCGCGGCCAAGGTCTTAAGCGAGCATTTGAGCCTCTTCATTGAC